>NZ_JBFAOH010000009.1:0-252062 GCF_040675175.1 Nonomuraea sp. NPDC049649 | reverse complement strand
GAACCGGGGGCGGTGGTGTCATGCGGGCCGTCGAGCGGCGACCGGACTAGACCGTCACCCCGGCTCCCGCCGAGTCCCTTCACCAAGCACCGTAGTGGTGCCTGCGAGAAAGAGGGTGCCCTAGTGACCGTCCGGCGGCTGGCGGAGGTGCTGGGGGAGGCGCCGGTGCCCGAGGGGTCGTGGGAGCGGGAGGCCGTCTACGTCTCGGCTGCCGCGCTGCGGCGGGGGGTGCCGCCGGAGGAGCTGGCCGCGCGGGTGCGTGAGGTGCCGGGGGTGAGCCGGGCGGAGGCGCTGCCCAGCGGGTTCGTGCGGGTGGTGGTCGCCGTGCCGGGGGCGCTGCTGGACGAGCTGGAACCGCCCGTGCTGGCCGAGCCGGAGTGGCCGGACTTCCCTCGTACGTGGGAGAACCCCGGGTTCGTGGTCCGCTACGGGCACGCGCGGGCGGCGGCCGTGCGGCGGTGGGCGCGGGAGCTCGGGGTGCCGGAGAGCGGGTTCCGGCCGGAGCTGCTGTCGTCGCCGTACGATCGAGCGGTCCTGCGGGTGCTGGCCGAGCTGCCCGGTCGGGCGGTGAGCCGGGATCCGGGGTGGGCGAACTGGCTGGTGCGGCTGGCGACGGCCTACCACGACGCGCACGAGCGGGCCCCGGCGGTGCCGATGGGCGACGCGGAGCCGGAGCCGGTGCACACCGCCAGGGTACGGCTGGCGGCTGCGGTGGAGAGCGTGCTGATCGGACCCGACCGGATATGAGAAATATCCGTCGATACCGTAAAAAAACGTAAAATCTTCGGCAGCTGACGGGGCCCGGCGTCTCGAAAGGTGGGCACCGGGCACGGGCAGAGGGGCCGTTCCGATAGCCTCAATCGGGTGAGTCGATTCGCCCATCCCGCAGGGGACCGGCATGCCGAGCCGCCGCCCCACGAGCGCCCCCCGCTGGCGCCCGACGACCTCAATCGGATCAACCCCGCGATCTGGCCGCGAACGTCCGGCCGGACCGGCGGGGTGCTGACGGTCGGCGGGGTGGACGTACGCGATCTGGCCCGCGAGCACGGCACCCCGCTGTACGTGCTCGACGAGGAAGACGTGCGCTCCCGCATGCGCGACTACGTCACCGCGTTCGCGGGCTCCAACGTCCACTACGCCGGCAAGGCCTTCCTGTGCAAGGAGATGGTCCGCTGGCTGGACGACGAGGGCCTGGGCCTCGACGTGGCCAGTGGCGGCGAGCTGGCCGTGGCGCTCAGCGTCGGCTTCCCGCCCGAGCGCATCACCCTCCACGGCAACAACAAGTCGGTGGCCGAGCTGACCCGTGCCCTGGAGGCCGGCGTCGGCCACGTCGTCGTCGACTCGTACGAGGAGATCGCCCGGCTGGGCTACCTGGCCGCCGAGCGCGGCCTGCGGCCCAAGGTCATGGTCCGGGTGACCACCGGCGTCGAGGCGCACACCCACGAGTTCATCGCCACCGCCCACGACGACCAGAAGTTCGGCCTGTCGCTGAGTTCCGGCGCCGCCGCCGAGGCCGTGCGGCGCATCCTGGAGATGCCGTCCCTGGAGCTGGTCGGCCTCCACTCCCACATCGGCTCCCAGATCGTCGACACGGCCGGGTTCGAGGTGGCCGCGCGCCGCCTCACCACGCTGCTCGTGCAGATCAAGGAGGAGCACGGCGTCGTGCTGCCCGAGCTCGACCTTGGCGGCGGCTACGGCATCGCCTACGTCGACGGCGACGAGGCGCTCGACGTCAAGACCATCGCCGACAGCCTGCGCGAGATCGTGCAGAAGGTCTGCACCGACGCCGGGCTGCCCGTGCCTCGCCTCACCGTCGAGCCGGGCCGCTCCATCGTCGGCCCCGGCGGCATCACGCTGTACGAGGTCGGCACGATCAAGGACGTCGAGGGGCTGCGCACGTACGTGAGCATCGACGGCGGGATGAGCGACAACATCCGCACCGCGCTCTACGGCGCCGAGTACACCACCGTGCTGGCCAGCCGCGAGAGCGACGCCGGGCCCATGCTCAGCCGCGTGGTCGGCAAGCACTGCGAGAGCGGCGACATGATCGTGCGCGACTGCTACCTTCCCGCGGACCTCGCGCCCGGCGACCTCATCGCGATCGCCGCCACCGGCGCCTACTGCCGGTCCCTGGCCAACAACTACAACTACCTGCCGAAGCCCGCCGTGGTGGCCGTCGCCGACGGCCGGGCCCGGGTGATCGTGCGGGGCGAGACCGAAGACGACCTGCTGAGGGGGCAAGTGTGAAACCGTTGAAGGTGGCCATGCTGGGGTGTGGTGTGGTCGGCTCCCAGGTCATCCGCCTCATGCGGGAGCAGCACGACGACCTGGCCGCCCGGGTCGGAGCCCCGCTGGAGCTGGCCGGCGTCGCGGTGCGCCGCCTCGGCCGCAAGCGCGACGTCGAGATCGACCCCGCCCTGCTCACCACCGACGCCGAGGCGCTGGTGACCCGCGACGACGTCGACATCGTGATCGAGGTCATCGGCGGCATCGAGCCCGCCCGCTCGCTCATCGTCGCCGCGCTCAACCGGGGCAAGGCCGTCGTCACCGCCAACAAGGCGCTGCTGGCCGAGGACGGCGCGAGCCTGTACGAGGCGGCCAGGGCCGGCCGGGGCGACCTCTACTTCGAGGCCAGCGTGGCCGGGGCGATCCCGCTGCTGCGGCCGCTGCGCGAGTCCCTGGCGGGCGACCGGGTCAACCGCGTGCTCGGCATCGTCAACGGCACCACCAACTACATCCTCGACAAGATGGACTCGACCGGCGCGTCCTTCACCGACGCCCTGGAGGAGGCCCAGACCCTGGGCTACGCGGAGGCCGACCCCACCGCCGACGTGGAGGGCTTCGACGCCGCGGCGAAGGCCGCCATCCTGGCCGGGCTCGCCTTCCACAGCCGGGTCACCGCCGAGCAGGTCCACCGCGAGGGCATCACCGAGATCACCGCCACCGACGTGGCCTCCGCCAAGGCGATGGGCTACGTCATCAAGCTGCTGGCCATCTGCGCCCGTTCCGACGACGGCCGCTCGGTGGGCGTCCGCGTCCACCCCGCGATGATCCCGAGGTCCCACCCGCTGGCCGGGGTGCGCGAGGCGTACAACGCGGTCTTCGTCGAGGCCGAGTCGGCCGGGCAGCTCATGTTCTACGGCAAGGGCGCGGGCGGCGCCCCCACGGCCTCGGCGGTGCTCGGCGACCTGGTGGCCGTCGGCCGCAACCGCCTGGCCGGGGCCCGGGGGCCGGAGGAGTCCACGTACGCGTCGCTGCCCGTCCACCCGATGGGCGAGACCGTGACCCGCTGCCACGTCGCCCTGGACGTGGCCGACAAGCCGGGCGTGCTGGCCCGGGTGGCGGAGCTGTTCGCCAAGCACGACGTGTCGATCCAGACGGTGCGCCAGGAGGGCTACGGCGACGACGCCCAGCTCGTCATCGTCACCCACCGCGCCACCGACGCCGCGCTCTCGGCGACGATGGAGGGGCTGCGCGAGCTCGACATCGTCCGGGCCGTCGCCGGCGTGATGCGGGTCGAGGGCGACGACTAAGCACCGATGTTTCCGTCCCGTGATCGGCGCGGGCTGATCACGGGACGATTTCGGGCACTACGCGTAATCTTTCGCTGGAGATGTCACTACGCGTTGAAGATGCTGAATGTGCGCTGGGACCTCCCTTCGGGGTTTCCGGGAGAAGCACACGAATGAGTACTTCTGTGTCAAAAGCGGCGTAAGGTAGGCGCCGGTCGCGTTTCCGGTACTCAGGAGCAGCATCGATGTCCCTCACCCCCTGCGGTTTCGCGCGCACGCCGGAGAAGGGGCTGGCCCCTCTCCGCTGGCGTGACGGCGAATGGGTCGTGGACGGGCAGGAGGAGTCCGAGGAGGCGCTGCGGGCGCTGCGCGGGCTCGAAGTGGCGTGGCCGGAGCGGGAGGTGCCGCTCGACGGCCTCATGCGGCTCGCGGGCGCGGGGGTGCCGCTGACGGCGGTCTCGGCCCCCGCGTGGGTGCCCGCCGAACTGCGGGACGTGCTCACCGACCGGGCCTGGCTGGCGCACGAGCCCGACGGCACCGCGCGCTGCCTCGCCGACCTCAGACGCGAGGAGCACAGCATCCGGCTGCGCCGCCTGGCCGCGCCGCGCCCGCCGGCGGATCCGCTGGTCAGCATCGTGATGGCGACCAAGCGGCCGGAGTTCGTGGCCTCCGCGCTGGAGCAGATGGCCCGGCAGCGCGGGGTGCGGGCCGAGGTGGTGCTCGGGCTGCACGGGTTCGCGTCCGAGCGGGTGCGGGAGGCCGTCGAGGGCTGCCCGCTGCCGGTGAGCTGGGTGGAGGCCGACGACGAGGTCCCGTTCGGCGAGGTGCTGAACCGGGCCGCCGCCCGCGCCGAGGGCGACTACCTCACCAAGTGGGACGACGACGACTGGTACGGTCCCGCCCACCTGTCCGACCTGCTGATGGCCGTCGCCTATTCGGGGGCGGACGTGGTCGGCGTCGCGGGCGAGTTCTTCTATCTGGAGCCGCTCAACCTGACGATCAGGCGCACGACCTTCGCGAGCGGGGCCGCGTACCGCAGTGAGGTGTGGTCGGACCACGTGGCAGGCGGGACGATCTTGTTGTCTCGGGAGAAATTTCGAGAAATAGGAGGGTTTCCTGCGGTGCGTTCGGCAGTGGACAGGGAGTTTCTCAAGGCCGCGTCCGGCGCGGGCGCGCGGGTGTACCGCACCCACGGGCTCGGATACGTGCTGCGCCGCGGGCTGAGCGAGCAGCACACGTGGCGGCTGCCGCTGGCCCACTTCGTCAAGGTCGCCGCCAACCAGTGGCACGGCTTCCGTCCCAGCCTGCTGATGGAAGCGGCATGAGAGTACGCGGCAACGACTACCGGGCCCTCCGGCCGGACGCCGACTTCACGCCGGAGCTGCGCGTCAGCGTGGTCATCCCCGCCTACGGCGGTCAGGACAAGCTCGACCTGGTGCTCGCCGGGCTCGCCAGGCAGACCTACCCGGCCGAGCTGACCGAGGTCATCGTCGTCGACAACGGCAGCACCCCGCCCCTGCGGCTGCCCGCCGACCACCCGCCGCACACCCGGCTGATCCGCTGCGAGACCCCCGGCCGCGGCAGCGCCCGCAACGCCGGGCTGGCCGAGGCCGAGGGCGACGTCATCCACTGGCTCGACTCCGACGTCGTCCCCACCCCCGGCGCGGTCGCGGCCCACATGCGCTGGCACCACGCCGCCCCCTACCTCGCCGTCACCGGCTACCTGCGCTTCTCCGAGGCCCCGCTGCCCGAGAAACTGCCCGACGACCTCGAGGCGTACTTCGAACCCGCCGAGCCGCACGCCTGGCTCGTCCGCCTCATCGAACGCACCGACGGGCTCACCAAGAACACCGACCGGCCCTTCAGCCTGCACGTCGGCGGCGCCACCTCCGTCGGCCGCCGCCTCATCGAGGCCGCCGGGCCCATGGACGGCGACCTCGTGCTCGGGCAGGACACCGAGATGGGCTACCGGCTGATGCAGGCCGGGGCCGTGTTCGTACCCGAGCCGGAGGCCCGCGCCTACCACCTCGGCCCCACCATGCGGATGAGCCACAAGGAGCGCATCGACCGCGTCAGCTACGCCCACGTCGCCGACCACATCCCCGCCTACCGCTGGCTGCGCCGCCACCCCGACCGCAAGTGGAAGATCCCGTACGTGGAGGTCGTCGTCGACGGGACCACCGGCTTCGACGGCGTGCGCGCCACCGTCGACGCGCTGCTCGCGGGGACCATGAACGACCTGCGCGTGGTCGTCGTCGGCCCCTGGGACACCCTCGAACGCGACCGCCGCGCCCCGCTCCGCGACCCGAACCTGGAACTGGTGCTGGTCCGCGGCCACTACGAGCACGAGAGCCGGGTACGGCTGGCCACCAGTGACGAGGCCGACCCCGCCGTGCCGTACGTGCTGCGGCTGCCGCCCGGCTGGGTGCCCGGCGAGGACTCCGTGGCGGCGCTGCTCGAACTGGCCCGCGAGGACGGGCTCGGGCTGGTCAACGTCCTGCTCGACGAGACGGCGGACGGCATCGTCGCCGCCCGGCTGGAACGCAACGCCTACTTCGCCAGGGCCCGCATGCTGGCCCGTCCCGGCGAGGAGCTCGACGACGTGGTGGACGAGGTCTCCGGCATCGTCTGGGTGTCCGGCGAGACCTACGGCTTCGCCACCGAACAGCCGGAACCGCAGGGCCGCCGCAGCGTCTACCGGGCCCGGCTCGCCGCCAAGGCCGAGGCGCAGCGGCTGGCCAAGGAGGCCGAACGCATCCGCGCCGACGTGGTGCGCTGGCGCGACGAGGCGGCCAAGTGGCGCAAGAGCGCCGTCGAGTACCGCCGGGAGATCGCCGCCCTCCGCAAGGAAGTGGCCGGCCTCCGCCGCGACCTCGCCGCCGAACGCCGCACCCGCAACCTCCGCACCGCCTTCTCCGCCCGCGTCAAACGCGCCCTCCGCAAGTAGAAACCCGAGCACCGCCCCCGCACGCGGCCCGCTCGTTCGTGCTGGCCACCCACCGCACACGGTCTGCTCGTTACGGGGCGGGTGTGGGGGCGCCACGTGCAGGCCCGATCCCCGGCGCGGGGAGGGTGTCATCTCCGCGTGCGCCTTCGTAAAGGGCGGTGTGGGCCTCCGCGTGCAGGCCCGCTCCTTCGCGCGGGGTCGGTGCCGTCTCCGCGTTCTCGGCCGTACAGGGCGATGTCGGCCTCCGCGTGCGGGCCCGCCCCTCCGGGCGGGTGCCCCCGCTCCCAGGCCGGTCGTTCGTACGGGGTGGGTGAGATTTCCGCGTGCAGGCCCGCACCTCCGCGTGCTCGTTCGTACGGATGAGTGCGGCTCTCCGTGTGTGGGGGCTGGTCGTTCGTACGGATGAGGGGTCAGTCGGGGCGGAGGGCCGATTTGAGGCGGCGCAGGAGGGTGCGGCCGGGTTCGGGGGCGGCCGGGGCGGGGGCCGGGATGGTGACCGGGGGTGGGGGCTGCTGTGGTTTGGGCTTGGGCCAGTAGCGGTCGGGGGCGACGTGGCGGACGCCGTGGGTGGTGGCGATGACGGTGTCGAGGTCGTCGCCGGGGGAGGTGGTCAGGAGGAGGGCGCGGGCGAGTGCGGAGGTGCGTTCCAGGCGGGCTTCGCGGCCGTCCGGGAGGTCCACGATCAGGACGCCCGTCAGGTCCTTCTGCACTGTCTCGATCATGCGCTCCAGCGTGACCCGGTGCAGCGGCACGTCCACCGGCCCCCGGTAGCGGAACGGCGTGGGCGCGGGCGACGGCGCGGCCTCGTCGATGAGCCTGATCCGGGGGTCGTGGCCGAACACCTCGCGGAGCTGCCACAGCTCGAACAGCGGGTCCGACAGCACCGGCCGCCGCCCCTCGCGCAGCGTGGACCAGGGCGCGACGAGCGTCACCACGACGTCGTGCAGCTTTCCGTCGAGCGCCGCCGACACCGCCTCGCGCACGACCGTCTCGGAGGCGCCGGCGACGTCCAGCACGACCTCCACGTACGGCACCAGCCACTGCCGGCCGCGGTCCTTGCGCAGGTCGCGGCGGAGCGGGATGCGGTGCGCCAGGTACGGCTGGACGGCCCGCACGGCGCGCTCCCGGTCGCGGTGCTGCGCGGGCAGCCCGAGGTGGACGGCCAGGGCCTCCATCGCCGGTACGAAGACGACGCCGTGCATCGCCAGCCGGTAGGCGAACTCGGTGTCGCCGCCCCGGTGCACGTGCGGGTCGAGGCCGCCGACGGCGTGGAACACCTCGCGCGGCATGGCGACGGTCGGCCCGGTGCAGACGTGGTAGGGGTTGCGGCTCTTGCGCAGCCCGTCGGTCTTCTCGATCGTCGCCTCGGTCGAGCTGGGCGACGCCTTGTCCAGGTCGAACAGCTCGTCCAGGCGGCGGGCCCGGTACACCTGGCGGGCGGTGAGCTCCGGCACCTCGACGAACCGCTTCATCCCGATCGTGACCAGGTAGTCGGTCACGTGGTGCCAGCGGGCCATGGCCTCGATGTGCTCGCGGCAGGGCACCATGTCGGCGTCGAGCCGCTGGATGATCTCGCCGTCGGCGGCCTTGGCACCGGTGTTGACGGCGTTGGAGATGCCCCAGCCGGAGGCCGGGCGGACGATCCTGGTGTTGTCCGGGCGGAGCTCGGGCAGCTCGATGGGCGGCTCGCTGCCGTCGTCCACGACCAGGACCTCCATGAGGTGGCCGGGGTACGTCTGGGCCGCCAGCGCGGCGAGTACCAGCTCCAGATGTTCCCCGCCGTGGGCGGGGATGACCACGCTCACGGACAGTTCCGGAGACCAGGAGCCGAGCTCCGGCGGCTGCAAGGCGGAATAGTCGTTCTGCGGGACAGCAGGACGCGCGTTCATGTGGTTGACCCCCTGGCGGGAGACCTTATCGGGAGTTGCTGGGAATTTGCTGAATTATGACGCTGCGGGGTGAGTGGCGATGTCCTCCCCGGCCACCCCCGCACCCCCGCCGACCCCGTACACTCGGTGCCGAACACCGCAGGTAGGGAGACATGACATGAGCAGGTCCTGGCGTGGCCTCATCGAGGAGTACCGAGAGCGCCTTCCGGTCACCCCCAAGACGCCCGTCATCACGCTGCTCGAAGGGGGCACGCCGCTCGTGCCCGCCCACCGTGTCTCCGCCCTGACCGGATGCGAGGTCTACCTCAAGGTCGAGGGCGCCAACCCGACCGGCAGCTTCAAGGACCGCGGCATGACCATGGCCATCAGCAAGGCCGTGGAAGAGGGCGCCAAGGCCGTCATTTGCGCCTCCACCGGCAACACCTCCGCCTCGGCCGCCGCCTACGCCGTCCGGGCCGGCATCACCTGCGCGGTGCTGGTGCCGCGCGGCAAGATCGCGATGGGCAAGCTGGCCCAGGCGCTCGTCCACGGCGCGACGCTGCTGCAGGTCGAGGGGTCGTTCGACGACTGTCTGGAGATGACCCGCAAGCTGTCGTCCAACTACCCGATCGCGCTGGTCAACTCCGTCAACCCGTTCCGCCTCCAGGGCCAGAAGACCGCCGCCTTCGAGATCGTCGACGCGCTCGGCGACGCCCCCGACATCCACTGCATCCCGGTGGGCAACGCGGGCAACATCTCGGCCTACTGGATGGGCTACCAGGAGTACGCCGACGACAAGGTGGCGACCAAGCGGCCGCGCATGTTCGGCTTCCAGGCCAGCGGCGCCGCGCCCATCGTCGACGGCGCCCCCGTGGCCCGCCCGCAGACCATCGCCACCGCCATCCGCATCGGCAACCCCGCCTCCTGGCAGCTCGCCACGTCCGCCAGGGACGAGTCCGGCGGCCTGATCCAGAAGGTGACCGACCGGCAGATCGCGGCCGCGTACAAGCTGCTGGCCCAGGAGGAGGGCGTCTTCGTCGAGCTGGCCTCGGCGGCCAGCGTGGCGGGCCTGCTCCAGGCGCACGCCGAGGGCCTGGTCGAGCCGGGCCAGCGGATCGTCTGCACGGTCACCGGCAACGGGCTCAAGGACCCCGACTGGGCGATCTCGGGCGCTCCCGCCCCCATCACCGTCCCCATCGACGTCCACGCCGCCGCCTCGGCGCTCAATCTGGCCTGACGCCCGCGTTCGCGCGGGACGCCGTCTTGCGGCAGGCTGGCTCTCAGCCGCGCATCCACGCCGGCCTGTCCGAAAAGCGGAGCGGGGATCGCGCGACAGGCCGTCGCGTTCCGGGGGCCGCGGAGTTCACGGGGAGAGGTGAGGAATGAGGACCGTCCAGGTACGGGTGCCGGCGACGTCGGCGAATCTCGGACCGGGTTACGACACGCTCGGGCTGGCGCTGGCCCTGTACGACCACGTCGAGGCCACGGTCACCGACGAGCCGGGCGTGCTGGTCACGGTCGAGGGCGAGGGCGAGGGCGCGGTCGACACCGGCGAGGGCCACCTGGTCGTCAAGGCGATGCGCAGGACGTTCGACCGGATGGGTGTGGCCCAGCCGGCCGGGATCCGGCTGCGCTGCCGCAACCGCATCCCGCACGCGCGGGGGCTCGGCAGCTCGTCCGGCGCCATCTGCGCCGGCATCCTGGCCGCGCGGGCGCTGGGCGGCGGCGAGCTGAGCGACGACGCGGTGCTCGCGCTCGCCACCGAGATGGAGGGCCACCCCGACAATGTGGCTCCGTGCCTGGCAGGCGGCCTGACGATCGCCTGGATCGAGCATGACGGCACACCACGTATGGTGAAGCTGACGCCCGACGCGCGCATCCGTCCCGTCGTCGTCGTTCCATCGGCACGTTTGGAGACGGAGACCGCTCGGGGGTTGCTTCCGAAGGATGTGCCCCACGAGGACGCCTCCTTCAACACCGGCCGGGCCGCGCTGCTGATCGCGGCGCTGACCCAGAGACCGGATCGGGAGTTGCTGCTCGCCGCAACCGAGGACCGTCTGCACCAGCCTTACCGCGCGCCTGCCATGCGGGAGAGCGCTGATCTGGTAAAACGGCTCCGTGCAGTGGGCGTGCCCGCCGTCGTTTCGGGAGCGGGTCCCACGGTTCTTGCGTTTTCGACATCGGATCCGCAGGATTTGATCGCGCCAGAAGTGGGTAATGACTGGCACATCCAGCAAATGGACGTCGACCCGATTGGTGCGAACGTTCAGTTCCCCGAGACACGCTGATGCCTCTCTAGACCTTCAGGGAATAGCCGTGTGCGCTGGTGATGTTAGGCTGGTAGCCGCACCAGGTGCCCCCTTTGATGGGTGCGTGCTTGTCAGCCAAACATCGCTGCATCATGCTTCACGTCGCGAGGCGTGGGCGGCGCGGCTGTCTCCCCGGAATCCGTCGCCTCCGGTTGGCCCACACCCGGTTGGCCCGAAGCGAGGTGGCGCCGACGGGGACGTGCGCGTTCGATACCTCGACATCTGGTTGTCGGCAGCAATCTGGGGGGTTCCATCCACACGCCACGGTCCCGTGGCGGCTTGGACGAGCCCCTTGCCAAGAGAGGCGACCGTCCCAAGCGACGGCCGAAGATCGCAAATGTGCACCCCGACCCGGTCTGTCCCGCCGGATCGCAAGCACCTCCGGGACGTTCGGCCGAATGAAGCCGGCGCCCGACCCCTGGGAAGGACCTTTTAGTTGAGCGACACCACCGAACTCCTCTCCGACGCATCAGGCACCTCTGCGGCGTCCGGCGACACCCCCACCCGCGCCGCGGCCAAGCCCCGCGCGCGTCGCTCCGGCACCGGCCTGTCCGCCAAGGTGCTGCCCGAGCTGCAGAAGATCGCTGCCGAGCTCGGCATCAGCGGGACCGGGCGGATGCGGAAGAGCCAGCTCATCGCGGCCATCCAGGAGAAGCAGGGTGGCGGTTCCGGAGAAGGCGCGGCGGCTCCCGCCGCCGAGGCCCCCGCCGCGGCCGAAGCGGCGCCCGCCACGGAGCGGCCCACCCGGACGCGCAGGGAACGTTCCCGTACCCAGGCTGCCGAGGAACCCGCCGCGCAGACCACCGCCAAGGCCGCCGAGAAGGCCGCCGAGCCGGCCACCGCCACGGCCCCCGCTGCCGCGCCCGCTCAGCCCGAGCCCGTGGCGGCTCCGGCCGAGCCCGTCGCCGAGCAGCAGGAACAGCCCGCACAGCCGGCCCAGCCCTCCTCCGACGCCCACCAGGGCGAGTCGCGGAGCGAGCGCGGTGAGAGCCGGCGCGAGCGCCGCAGCCGGGGCGAGCGGCGTGACCGCAACGGCAACGACCGCAACGGAAACGGCAACGGCAACGGCGGCAACGGCAACGACCGCGGCGACCACCGCGGTGACCACCGCTCCGCCGACAGCGGCAGCCGGGGCGACCAGCGCGGCGGCGACCAGCGGGGCGACGGCGACGACGACCGCGGCGGCCGCGGCCGCCGGGGCCGGTTCAGGGAGCGCAGCCGCGGCCGCGGCCGTGACCGCTTCGACAGCGCCGAGCCCGTGATCGGCGAGGACGACGTCCTCATCCCGATCGCCGGCATCCTGGACATCCTCGACAACTACGCCTTCGTCAGGACCAGCGGCTACCTTCCGGGCAGCAACGACGTGTACGTCTCGCTCGCCCAGATCCGCCGCAACGGCCTGCGCAAGGGCGACGTCATCACCGGCGCGGTGCGCCAGCCGCGCGAGGGCGAGCGGCGCGAGAAGTTCAACGCCCTGGTCCGCCTCGACACCGTCAACGGCATGGACCCGGAGCAGGCCCGCAACCGGCCCGACTTCAACAAGCTCACCCCGCTCTACCCGCAGGAGCGCCTGCGCCTGGAGACCGAGCCGAACATCCTCACCACGCGGATCATCGACCTCGTCTCCCCGATCGGCAAGGGCCAGCGCGGTCTCATCGTCTCCCCGCCGAAGGCCGGAAAGACGATGGTGCTGCAGGCGATCGCCAACGCGATCACCCGCAACAACCCCGAGTGCCACCTCATGGTCGTCCTCGTCGACGAGCGGCCGGAAGAGGTCACCGACATGCAGCGGTCGGTGAAGGGCGAGGTCATCCACTCGACCTTCGACCGTCCCGCCGAGGATCACACCACGGTCGCGGAGCTGGCGATCGAGCGCGCGAAGCGCCTGGTGGAACTCGGCCATGACGTGGTCGTCCTGCTCGACTCGATCACCCGCCTCGGCCGCGCCTACAACCTGGCGGCCCCGGCGTCCGGGCGCATCCTGTCGGGTGGTGTCGACTCCACGGCGCTCTACCCGCCCAAGCGCTTCTTCGGCGCCGCCCGCAACATCGAGAACGGCGGCTCGCTGACGATCCTCGCCACGGCCCTGGTCGAGACCGGGTCCAAGATGGACGAGGTCATCTTCGAGGAGTTCAAGGGCACCGGCAACATGGAGCTCAAGCTCAACCGCTCCCTGGCCGACAAGCGCATCTTCCCCGCGGTGGACGTCGACGCGTCCGGCACCCGTAAGGAAGAGATCCTCATGGCGCGCGAGGAACTTCAGATCGTCTGGAAGCTGCGCCGGGTGCTGCACGCGCTCGACATGCAGCAGGCGCTGGAGCTGCTCCTCGACCGCATGAAGGAGACCAAGTCCAACGCGGAGTTCCTGCTCCAGGTCCAGAAGACCACGGTCAACAACGACCGCGACTGACGGCCTGCCACGGAACGGGCGGCGGGGGAGCCCCTGCCGCCCGCTCGTGTTCCCGCCGGCGTCAAGATCCCGGGGAATGCCGGGCGGCGCTGGACGGTTGGAGCATCTGGCACACTGTTAGCTGACCGATTTTCGCGGTACCGGTTCCCGCCCGCTGCGCACCGCCGCACCCGGCGACCCGGCGACCGCACCCGAAAGGACAGCCATGAAGCGCGACATCCACCCTGACTACAACGTGACGCAGGTGACCTGCACCTGCGGCAACACGTTCACGACCCGCAGCACCGCCAAGAACGGCGTGATCCACGCCGACGTCTGCTCTGCCTGCCACCCGTTCTACACCGGCAAGCAGAAGATCCTCGACACCGGCGGCCGCGTCGCGCGCTTCGAGAAGCGCTTCGGCAAGAAGGACTCGGGCAAGTAGCTTCACCTACGCCGGCCTGACGCACGACCGTGCGGCGGGCCGGCGTTCTTGGTTCGCGCAAAGCCCACACGACGAAGGACCCACGGTGAATCTCGACGAGTTGCTCAAGGAATACTCCGAGCTGGAGCTGCAGCTCGCCGACCCCGCCGTGCACGCCGACCAGAACAAGGCCCGTACTCTCGGCAGGCGCTACTCCCAGCTCACGCCCATCATCACCACCTACCGCGAGCTGGAGACGGCCCGTGACGACCTGAGCGCCGCCAGGGAGCTGGCCACCGAGGACGAGGCGTTCGCGGCCGAGGCGGCCGAGCTCGAAGAGCGCGCCGCCCAGCTCGAAGAGCGGCTCACGCACCTGCTGATCCCGCGCGATCCCAACGATGACAAGGACATCATCATGGAGATCAAGGCGGGCGAGGGCGGCGAGGAGTCCGCGCTGTTCGCCGGCGACCTGCTGCGGATGTACCTGCGCTACGCCGAGCGGCTGGGCTGGAAGACCGAGATCATCGACAGCCAGCCGTCCGACCTCGGCGGCTACAAGGACGTCACGGTCGCCATCAAGGCCAAGGGCGACGAGGGCGTGTGGTCCAGGCTCAAGTTCGAGGGCGGCGTCCACCGCGTGCAGCGGGTGCCCGTCACCGAGTCCCAGGGCCGCATCCACACCAGCGCCGCCGGCGTGCTCGTCTACCCGGAGGCCGAGGAGGTCGACGTCCAGATCGACCCCAACGACCTGCGTATCGACGTCTACCGCTCCAGCGGCCCCGGCGGGCAGAGCGTCAACACCACCGACTCGGCGGTCCGCATCACCCACCTGCCGACCGGCGTGGTCGTCTCCTGCCAGAACGAGAAGAGCCAGCTGCAGAACAAGGAGTCGGCGCTGCGCATCCTGCGCGCCCGGCTGCTGGCCGTCGCGCAGGAGGAGGCCGAGGCCGCGGCCCAGGCCGAGCGCAAGTCGCAGGTGCGCACCGTCGACCGCTCCGAACGGATCCGCACGTACAACTTCCCCGAGAACCGCATCTCCGACCACCGCGTCGGGTTCAAGGCGTATAACCTCGACCAGGTTCTCGACGGCGAGTTGCACGCCGTCACCCAGTCCCTCATCGATGCCGAGATGGCGGAGAAGCTCGCACAACACTCATGACATTTCTGCTGGACGAGATCGCCCTCGCCACCGCCCGGCTGGCGGAGGCGGGTGTGCCGTCACCACGCACCGACGCCGAGGAGATCGCGGCGTTCGTCCACGGCGTGCGCAGGAGCGAACTCCACACCGTCAAGGACTCCGACTTCGACGCCCTCTTCTGGGAGGGCGTGGCCCGGCGTGAGGCGCGTGAGCCGCTCCAGCACATCACCGGCCGCGCCTACTTCCGCTACCTCGACCTGGCCGTCGGCCCCGGCGTGTTCGTGCCGCGCCCCGAGACCGAGGTGATGGCCGGCTGGGCCATCGAGACGCTGCGCGAGATGGACGTGGCCGCGCCGCTCGTCGTCGACCTCGGCACCGGCTCCGGCGCGATCGCCCTGTCCATCGCCCAGGAGGTGGCGCTGGCCGAGGTGCACGCCGTCGAGGTCGACCCCGACGCCTACACCTGGGCCAAGCGCAACATCACCGAGCACGGCCAGGGCCGCACCCACCTGCACCCGGAGGACCTGGCCGAGGCCCTGCCCGAGCTGAACGGCAAGGTCGACCTGGTCATCTCCAACCCGCCCTACATCCCGCCCGGCGCCGTGCCGCGCGACCCCGAGGTGCGCGACTACGACCCGGTCCGGGCCCTGTACGGCACCGGCGACGACGGGCTCGGCGAGGTGCGGGCGGTCGAGCGTACCGCCCGGCGCCTGCTGCGGCCCGGCGGCTACGTCGCCGTCGAGCACGCGGACAACCAGGGGAACGCGGTCTACTTGGAGTTCCCCGAAGACAACGGCTGGCGCGACATCCGGCTCCGTCAGGATCTGACCCGCAGAGACCGGTTCGTCACCGCCAGGCTCGGCCAGGACTAGGATGCACGCGAGCGGCGCGGCATTCTCCGGACGGCGCCGAAACGCGTAGGCCGAACGGAAGAAGGAGGAGGCCTCGAAGAGCGCCGTTCGCCTGCGGCGTGAGGCAACGAGACCGTGACAAAGCGCTTTGACTGCAGCGACCTCGACCAGCGGGCGGAGGGTATCGAGGAGGCCGCCGCCGCCGTGCGGCGCGGCGAGCTCGTCGTGCTGCCCACCGACACGGTGTACGGGCTCGGCGCCGACGCCTTCACCCACACCGCCGTCGCGGCGCTCCTGGAGGCCAAGGGCCGCGGGCGCGACATGCCGCCGCCCGTCCTCGTCGGCACCGTACGGGCGGCGACCGCGCTCGTGGAGGACCTCGGGCCGTACGGGCAGGACCTGATAGACGCGTTCTGGCCGGGGCCGCTGACCATCGTCTGCAAGGCGAACCGGGCCCTTTCCTGGGACCTCGGCGACACCAAGGGCACGGTCGCGCTGCGCATGCCGCTCCACCCGGTGGCGCTCGACCTGCTCAAGGAGACCGGCCCGATGGCCGTCTCCAGCGCCAACCGCTCCGGCTCGCCGGCCGCCGTCACCGCCGCCGAGGCCGAGGAGCAGTTCGGCGACGCGGTCGCCGTCTACCTCGACGGGGGCAAGTCCGCCGACAACACCCCGTCGTCGATCCTCGACCTGACGACCGCGGTGCCGCGGCTGCTGCGCCGCGGCGCCATCCCCGTGCAGAAGCTGCGCGGCATCATCGGGTACGTGGCGACCGACGACGACTGACCGATACCGTCTGCTTATCCCGCCTGCGCGGCGGGCGGCCGCGGCCCTACGGTGAAATCCGGAGCAGCGACGTCCGGGAGTGGCCCATGGGCAAGTTCGACGGCATGGATCCCCAGCTGGTCCGCGAGCTGCTGGGGGAGACGAAACGGGCGGCCGTCGAGCTGCGGGAGACCGAAGCGCGCGTCTCGCGGGTCCTGTCCCGGGCGGGCGTCGCCACCCAGACGACCCACCGGCCCCGCCAGGTCGCCGATGAGGCGGACCGGATGGTCAAGGACGTCTCCGCCCGGCTGGACCTCCTGGAGAAGCGGGCCGCCGGCGAGTCCCCCTCCACCGACCCGCCACCCGACGACAAAGGCACCAAGACCCCCGAACCCGACGCCAAGAACCCGGCTCCCACCAAGCCCGACGCTGAGGGCCGGGATGAGAAGCCCGAGCAGAAGAAGCCCGACGCACGGGAACGCGAGCAGCCGGACGCGGACACGGGGGAGAAGCCTGACGCGCGTGACCAGGGGAAGCCCGACCCGGACACCGGCGAGAAGCCGGACGCGCGAGACCCGGGGAAGCCGGACGCGGACAATGGCGAGAAGCCCGACGCGCGCGACCAGGGGAAACCGGACGCGGACGGCGCGTGCGATCGCGCGCCCGGGACCGAGAAGCCCGACGCCGGCGAGCCGAGAGACGGCTCCGCCCAGAACATCGCGGACACCCCGCGCAAGGACCATCCGGACGACGTGGACACCAGCAAGCCGCAGGTTATCGAGATCGACGGGGTGAAGGTGCTCCAGGTGCCCATCGACCCGCCCACCGCGCAGGAGCTGGAGGACCTGCTGGAGAGCCTCGACCAGGTCCAACCGGCCGAGATGCCGTCCGTGGGCCCCACGCCGGAGGCCGGGCAGGCCGTCTCGGACGTCTCCGGGACCGGGCAGGGGGTCGGGCAGGCCGTTTCAGACACCTCTGGGACCGGCCAGAACGCCACCTCAGCGAACGGAGACCGCGGACTGGTGGTCCCGCCCACCCCACCCCCGGACGACACCGGCACGGTAGCCGTCAACGCCAGCGACGCGCTGATCTACGGAGACGCCCGCAACGACCGCCTGGAGGGCCCGCTCGACCTGGACGAGCTGCGCGAGCTCATCGAACGCGCCGCCGGGCCCGCCGACGGACCCCCGGGCCAGGTCGAACCCGGCGAGCCCAGGCGAGACGACGACGGCAGGAGAGCCTGATGTACGTGGACCCGCCCCCGCCGCGTCCCCGCGAGCTCGGCGAGATGCCGCCGGCCACCGCGACCGGCCCGCTCGACGCGCAGCCCCGCGTCTGGGAGTTCAACCCCGAGTACCAGCGCCTGGTCACCGCCTGGCAGGAGATCGTGCCCCTGCTCGACAAGGCCGCCGCCGCGCTCGACAAGGTGTACGCCAAGGCCAGGAGCCCGCAGACCTGGGATGCCCCGGCGGGGAAGCGCTACGTCGAGGACATCGCCCAGTGGCGCAACAGACTGGCCCTCTACCGCCAGTCCGTGCTGACGTCCATCAGCGACGAGGCCGCAGACACGCCGCGCTGGATCCCCAGCCCGTCAGGAGCACCGCACGCCTTCTCCTGACCTCCTCCTGACGTCGGAGCGAGGTCGGCAGGGGCCGTCCCTGTACGGTTCGGACGCCTTCTCCTGATGTCCTCCTGGCTCGGCGCGAGGTCGGCCAGGCCGTCCCCGTACAGGTCGCACGCCATGTCCTGGCGTCGGGGCGAGAGCGGCCGGAACCGTCCCCGTACAGTGGAAGCATGGGCGGAGGACGCTTCTACGGCCCGGATTTCGAGCTGTTGGAGGAGCGGGACCCGGAGCTGGCCCGCGTGCTGCTCGACGAGGTCGAGCGGGTGCGCGGCGGTGTGCAGCTCATCGCCAGCGAGAACCTCACCTCTCCGGCGGTGCTGGCCGCCCTGGGGTCGGCGCTGAGCGACAAGTACGCGGAGGGCTATCCGGGCAACCGCTACTACGGCGGCTGCGAGGTCGTCGACCGGGCGGAGCGGCTGGCCGTGCGGCGGGCGCGCGAGCTGTTCGGCGCCGACCACGCCAACGTGCAGCCGCACTCGGGCTCGTCCGCCAACCTGGCGGCCTACGCGGCGCTGCTGCAGCCGGGCGACCGGATGCTGGCCATGGCGCTGCAGCACGGCGGCCATCTCACGCACGGCTCGCGGGCCAACTTCTCCGGCCGGTGGTTCGACGTGGTCTCGTACGGGGTGCGGCGCGACACCGAGCTGATCGACTACGACGAGGTCAGGGACCTGGCCCTGCGGCATCAGCCCAAGGTCATCGTGTGCGGCGCGACGAGCTATCCGCGGCTGATCGACTTCGGGGTGCTGCGGGGGATCGCCGACGAGGTGGGGGCGTGGCTGCTGGCGGACGCGGCGCACCCGATGGGGCTGATGGCGGCCGGCGTGATCCCGTCCGCCGTCCCGTACGCGGACGTCGTCACGTTCACCACCCACAAGACGCTGCGGGGGCCGCGCGGCGGCGCCATCCTCTGTACGGACGAGCTGGCGGGGCGGATCGACCGGGCGGTGTTCCCGTTCACGCAGGGCGGGCCGATGATGCACGCGGTGGCGGCCAAGGCGGTGGCGTTCGGCGAGGCCATGCGGCCGGAGTTCGCCGCGTACGCCCGGCAGGTGATCGTCAACGCGCGGGCGCTCTGCGACGCGCTGGCGGCGGAGGGGATGCGGCCGGTGACCGGCGGCACCGACACCCATCTGGCGCTGCTCGACGTGCGCGGGCTGGGGGTGACCGGGGCCGAGGCCGAGAGCCGGTGCGCCGCGGCCGGCATCACGCTGAACCGGAGCGCGATACCGTACGATCCCGAGCCTCCGGGGGTGACCTCGGGTGTCCGGGTGGGCACGCCTTGTGTCACCACGCAGGGGTTCGGCCCGGCTGACCTGGAGAAGGTCGGGGCGTTGATCGGCCGCGCGGTGCGCGAGCCGGAGAAGATCGCGGAGGTCGGAGACGAGGTGCGTACGCTTCCCGTCATACGCCAGGCTTATCTGCGCCAATATTAAGCTGTCTGTGTCGTTTTCCGGTCACAGCGGGCCGGAGCTTCCGAGAAACTAGGTCAGTGCGCGAATACCTGTTCATGGCGCTCATCGCGGCAGCGGTGACATACCTTCTGGTTCCGCTGGTGCGTCGTTTCGCGATCCGCATCGGCGCGGCTCCCGAGATCCGCGAACGTGACGTGCACACCACGCCGACGCCGCGGCTCGGCGGCCTAGCGATGTACGGCGGGCTGGTCGTCGGGCTGCTGGTGGCCGCCCAGCTCACCAAGACCGGCAAGGCGCTCGCGGCCACCGGCGAGCCGGTCCTGGCCCTGATCGTGGCGGGCGGCCTCATCACGGTGACCGGCTTCCTGGACGACTGGTGGGGGATGGATCCCTTCATCAAGCTGGCCGGGCAGATCGCCGCCGCCGGGGTGCTGGTCTATTACGGGCTGCGGCTGACCTACATCCCGCTGCCGAAGGACTGGGGCGGCTCGACCAGCCTCGACTACACGCTGAGTACGGTCATCACGATCCTCGTGGTGGTGGTGGCGATCAACGCGGTCAACTTCGTGGACGGGCTCGACGGGCTGGCCGCCGGGATCGTCTGCATAGCCGCCATGGCCACCTGGGCCTACTCGATCTACCTGAGCCAGAACATCAGCGGTGACCGCATCACGACCACCGCGGCCATCTCCTCCGTGCTCATCGGGGCCTGCATCGGTTTCCTGCCGCACAACTTCCACCCGGCCAAGATCTTCATGGGCGACACCGGCGCGATGCTGATCGGGCTGGTGCTGGCCTCGTCGCTGGTCACGGTCATGCCGGTGGACACCTCGGTCATCGAGGGCATCAACCGGTTCGGCGTGCTGCTGCCGCTGCTGGTGCCCGCCGCGGTCATGGTGCTCCCGCTGATCGACCTGATCACGGCCGTGGTGCGCCGCACCTCCTACGGGATGTCGCCGTTCTCGCCCGACCGCGGCCACCTGCATCACCGGCTGATGGACATCGGCCACTCCCATCGGCAGTCGGTGCTGATCATGTACGCGTGGACCTTCCTGTTCGCGTTCGGCATCTTCGGGATGTCCGTGGTCACGGTGCCGGTGCTGGCGTTCCCCGTGGTGATCCTGCTGGCGCTGGTCGTGCTGGTGCTGATGGCCCTGCCGCGCTGGCGGCGCCGGAACGCCGCGCACGCCTCGCGGCACAAGCCGTCGGACGACGACGACGGCCCGCCCACCGGGCCGATGCCGCCGGTGCGGCCGGATGCCGAGTTCCGGCGGATTCCGCCGCCCGGCCCGCCGCAGGAACAGACCAGCTCAGACCCCAATTCGGTCATTCCACTCTATCCGGGACGTTCGTGACCGCGGCCTAGAAACGGCAGGTAAAAGCGGTCTTCCATGAGCTTGTGATATCTTTCACGAGCAGGGACTCCAGGCGCGTCTGCGCTGGAGGAAGCAAACGCTCGCTTGATAATCACCGATGGAGCGCTGATGCAGGCCAACGACGTGCGCGTACTGAAGAGCGCGGCGATCCCGACCGCCGTGGTAGGCGCGGTCGCCGTGGCCGTGGCGCTCCTGATGGCCGGCGCCGAAGGCGGGCTCGGCGCGGCGATCGGCGCCCTGCTGGTCGGGGTCTTCTTCACCATCAGCATCGTGGTGGTGTCGTACGCCGGGCGGATCTCCCCGCAGCTCATGATGCTCGCGGCGATGGGCAGCTACCTCGTCAAGGTCATCGTCATCATCGCCGCGCTCCAGGCCTTCGGCGACGCCACGGCCTGGAACACGACGGCCTTCGCCTGGTCGGTGGTGGCCTGCACGATCGTCTGGTCGGCCTTCGAAATGCGCGCTTTCGTCAAGACGAAGGTCCTTTACGTCGACCCGGAGGCCAAGGTTCCCGGGCAGGGCGACTCATGAAACCGGCGCACGGCGAGGCCGATATGACTAGTCCTTCGAACGCCTGCTATGGTCAGGCCCGCGATGAGCGCAAAGGAACGCCGACCAGAGGACGACGGTCGCGACTTCGCCGACGCCAAGTGGTCAGTCCCCGGCTATCTACTCGGGGGAGTGGCGGTCTATGGAGGAATCGGCTGGTTGCTCGACCGGTGGCTCGACACGTCTGTGTTCTTCCCCATAGGCGCCGTCCTGGGACTATTGCTCGCCGGCTATCTGGCCTACCGGAAGTTCAGTCAATAGCCCGCTGCGGGACTGACTCCGTTGAGGAAACCCTTGTGAATCACTACGACGTTGAAGGGAACGCCGCGTGAGTACGCTGTCGCTCCTAGCCTCCCCCGGTGGCGAGTTCAGGGCCCCGACGCCTCAGGAACTGTTCGACCTCGCCCCTGTCGGGGGGATCGAATGGCTGACCAAGCCGGTCCTGGTGGCGGTTCTCAGCTCGATCGTGGTGATCGCGATCAGCTGGGGCGCCTTCGGCAACCCCAAGATCGTCCCGCGGGGCATGCAGAACGTCGTCGAGTACGGTTACATGTTCGTCCGCGACCAGATCGCCCGGCCCTTCCTGGGCAAGGACGCCGATCGGTTCATGGGCCTGCTGGTAACGCTCTTCTTCCTGGTCTTCGGCTGGAACCTGATGGGTGTCATCCCGTTCATCCAGTTCCCGGTGGCCTCGCACATCGCCTTCCCGGCCGTGCTCGCGCTCTCGATCTACGTGCTCAAGATCTACCTGGGCTTCAAGCACCAGGGCCCGGTCGGCTACTTCAAGAACATGATGTTCCCGCCCGGCCTGCCCAAGCCCATCTACGTGCTCCTGGCGCCGATCGAGTTCCTCTCCAACATGATCATCGCGCCGTTCACGCACGCCGTGCGACTGTTCGCCAACATGTTCGCCGGTCACATGCTGCTCGCGTTCTTCAGCATGGTCGGTTTCTGGTTCCTGATCGAGAAGCTCACCCCGCTGGGCGCCGGCGTCGGGGTCATCGGCGTGGTCATGACGATCGTCTTCACCGCGTTCGAGATCTTCATTCAGTTCTTGCAGGCATTCCTCTTCGCGATGCTGGCCTCGATGTACATCGGCGGCTCCCTGCACGCGGAGCACTGAAAACCAACGTTCCGAATATCCATGACCGGTGGAAACCCGCTTCACCGGCCGTTCAGTAAAGGAAAACAGAGCAAATGAACGTTCTCGCTGAGGTCTCCGGCAACATCACCTCCATCGGTTACGGCCTCGCCGTCATCGGCGCCGGCATCGGTGTGGGCATCGTCTTCGGCCAGGGCCTCCAGGCCATCGCCCGGCAGCCCGAGGCGTACGCCCTGATCCGCCAGAACATGCTCCTCGGCTTCGTCCTCATCGAGGCCCTCGCCCTGATCGGTCTGGTCGCGCCGTTCCTCTTCGCGACCCTCTAAAGACCTGAAGAATCTCTGACGAAAGGCTGCACCCATGAAGATGGCAGCTACGCTCCTAGCGCAGGAAGAGGGCGTGTTCAACCCGCTCCTTCCGCACACGTACGAGCTCGTCGTCGGTGTCTTCGCGTTCCTCGTCGTCTTCTTCGTCGTCGGCCGGATGCTCGTACCTCGCATCCAGAAGACGCTGGCTGAGCGGACAGATGCCATCGAAGGCGGCATCAAGAGGGCCGAAGAGGCGCAGGCCCAGGCCATGGCCCTGCAGAAGGAGTACCGCGAGCAGCTCGCGGAGGCCCGGCACGAGGCGGCCAGGCTGCGCGAGGAGGCCCGCGAGCAGGCCGCGCAGATCAAGGCCGAGCTCCGCGAGGAGGCGCAGGCCGAGGCCCGCCGCCTCATCGAGGCCGCGCACGCCCAGATCGAGGCCGACCGCCAGGCGGCGTTCGCCCAGCTCCGCACCGAGATCGGCCGTCTGTCGACCGACCTGGCCGGCCGCATCATCGGTGAGTCGCTGGAGGACCAGGCGCGGCAGAGCCGCATCGTCGACCGGTTCCTCGACGAGCTGGAGAGCTCCAACGCGCAGGCGGTGCGTTAAATGCAGGGCATGAGCAGAACGTCGCTGGCCGAGGTCGAAGAGCGCTTCAACGTGGTCGCGGGGAGCGCCGACCTCGGTGGGCTCTCCGACGAGCTGTTCGCGCTCGCGGATCTGCTCGACCGCGAGCACGGCCTGCGCCGGGCGCTGTCCGACCCCGCCAGGCCCGGTGAGCAGAAGGCGCAGACCGTGCGCGTGCTGCTCGAAGGCAAGGTGAGCGAGGCCGCGCTCGCCACCGCCGAGGCCGCGGTCTCGGCCCGGTGGTCGCGCGTCGGCGACCTGGCCGACGTGCTGGAACGGCTCGGCGTGATCGCGGCCGCCGCCGAGGCGGAGAGCCAGCGCCGGCTCGACGACGTGGAGGACGAGCTCTTCCGCTTCGGCCGCATCGTCGAGGGCACCCCTGAGCTGCGCCGCGCGCTGAGCGACCCGGCCGCGCCCCAGGAGGGCAAGCGCGAGCTGCTGCGCTCCTTGCTCGACGGCAAGGTCGCGCCCAGCACGTTCCGACTCATTACGCAGGTTGTCCTGCATCCGCGAGGACGTAGCCTGGAGTCTGGGCTCGCGGAGTTCAGCCGCCTGGTCGCACAGCAGAGCCGGCGCCTGGTCGCCGTGGTCCGCAGCGCGGTCGAGCTGACCGAGGAGCAGAAGCAGCGTCTGACGGCGTGGCTGCGTTCCTCCTACGGCCGCGACGTGCACCTGAACGTCGAGGTGGACAAGCGAGTGCTCGGTGGGTTCTCGGTCCGCATCGGCGACGAGATCATCGACACCACCATTGTGGGACGAATCGAAGAAGTCCGCCGCCGGTTGGCCGGCTAGGCGAATAGGGAGACAGAGTAGAGATGGCGGAGCTTACGATCCGGCCGGACGAGATCCGGGACGCGCTTGAGCGCTTCGTCCAGGCGTACGAACCGGAAGGCGCCGCGCGCGAGGAGATCGGGACCGTCGTCGACGCCGGCGACGGCATTGCCCATGTCTCCGGCCTTCCCTCGGCGATGGCGAACGAGCTGCTGGAGTTCGAGAACGGCACGCGTGGCCTGGCACTGAACCTCGACCCTCGCGAGATCGGTGCCGTTATCCTCGGCGACTTCGCCGGCATCGAGGAGGGCCAGACGGTCCGCCGGACGGGCGAGGTCCTGTCCGTGCCCGTCGGCGACAACTTCCTCGGCCGCGTCGTCGACCCCCTGGGCAAGCCCCTCGACGGCAAGGGCGCGATCGAGCACGAGGAGCTGCGCGCCCTCGAACTGCAGGCCCCCTCGGTCGTCCAGCGGCAGCCCGTGAAGGAGCCGCTGCAGACCGGCATCAAGGCGATCGACGCCATGACGCCGATCGGCCGTGGCCAGCGTCAGCTGATCATCGGCGACCGCGGCACCGGTAAGACCGCGATCGCCGTCGACACGATCCTCAACCAGCGTGAGGGCTGGCTGTCGGGCGACCCCGAGCGCCAGGTGCGCTGCGTCTACGTCGCCGTCGGCCAGAAGGGCTCGACGATCGCGCAGGTGCGTTCCCGCCTGGAGGAGGCGGGCGCGATGGAGTACACCACCATCGTCGCCGCCCCGGCCTCCGACCCCGCGGGCTACAAGTACATCGCCCCCTACGCCGGTTCGGCCATCGGCCAGCACTGGATGTACCAGGGCAAGCACGTCCTGATCGTCTTCGACGACCTCACCAAGCAGGCCGACGCCTACCGCTCGGTCTCCCTGCTGCTGCGCCGCCCGCCGGGCCGTGAGGCGTTCCCCGGTGACGTCTTCTACCTCCACTCCCGCCTGCTGGAGCGGTGCGCCAAGCTCTCCGACGACATGGGCGGCGGCTCGATGACCGGTCTGCCGATCATCGAGACCAAGGGCAACGACGTGTCGGCGTTCATTCCGACCAACGTCATCTCCATCACCGACGGCCAGTGCTTCCTGGAGACCGACCTGTTCAACGCGGGCGTCCGCCCCGCGATCAACGTCGGTATCTCCGTCTCCCGAGTCGGTGGCTCGGCCCAGGTCAAGGCCATGCGCAAGGTGGCCGGCACGCTCAAGCTCTCCCTGTCGCAGTACCGCGACCTGGAGGCGTTCGCGGCCTTCGCCTCCGACCTGGACGCCGCCTCCCGGGCCCAGCTGGAGCGCGGCCAGCGGCTGGTCGAGCTGCTCAAGCAGCCCCAGTACTCGCCGTTCCCGGTCGAGCGCCAGGTCGTGTCGGTCTGGGCCGGCACCACCGGTGAGCTCGACGAGGTGCCGGTCGAGGACATCCGCCGCTTCGAGTCCGAGTTCCTCGACTACGTGGCCTCCTCCCACAAGGGCATCCTGGACGGCATCCGGGAGACCAACGAGCTGAACGACGACGCGGTGACCGCCCTCAAGGACGCCATCTCGGAGTTCAAGAAGGGCTTCACCACCTCCTCGGGCGAGCTGCTGGTCAAGGACGAGCCGGTGGCGCCGCTGGAGGAAGAGGAAGTCGGCCAGGAGAAGATCAAGCGAGTCGTCCGCCCGGCGACGGGGAAGTAGCAGATGGGTGCCCAGCTAAGGCTGCTGCGGCGGCGCATCAACTCGGTCAAGTCGACCGCGAAGATCACGCGTGCCCAGGAGCTCATCGCCTCCTCGCGGATCGTCCGGGCCCAGCAACGGATGCAGGCGGCTCTCCCGTACGAGCGCGAGATCACGCGCGCCGTCACCGGCGTCGTCAGCAACGCGGCGTCCATCGACCACCCGCTGACCACGGCGAAGGAGAACCCCGCCAGGGCGGGCGTCCTCGTCGTCACCAGCGACAGCGGGTTCTGCGGTGGTTTCAACGCCAACGTGCTGCGCGAGGCCGAGGCGCTGCGCGGGCTCATCGAGGGCCGCGGGATGGAGTACGTCCCGTTCGTCAGCGGCGTCAAGGGTGTCACCTGGCACACCTTCCGCCAGCGTGAGATGGGCGGGGAGTGGACCGGTTTCTCCAGGAACCCGTCGTACGCCGACGCCAAGGAGATCGCGACCACGCTGATCGACTCCTTCAAGGACGACAACGGGATCGACGAGATCCACATCGTCTCGACCCACTTCGTCTCGATGCTCACGCAGAACGTCGTGGTGAGGCGGGTCCTGCCGCTGGAGGTCGAGGAGACCGAGGCGACGGAGTCCACCGTGATCCCGCCGTACTTCGAGTTCGAACCCAACGCCGGCGAGGTGCTGGAGTCGCTGCTGCCGCGGTACGTGGAGTCCCGCATCTTCGCGGCGCTGCTGCAGTCGGCGGCCTCGGAGGAGGCCGCGCGGCGGCGCGCGATGAAGTCCGCCACGGACAACGCCAACGAGCTGATGCAGATGCTCACCCAGCAGATGAACCAGGCTCGCCAGGCCGAGATCACCCAGGAAATCAGCGAGATCGTCGGTGGCGCCAACGCGCTCGCTGACGCCGCAGCGGGGAAAGAGTGAAATGACTGCAGAGGCTGTTGAAACTGTAGAAACCCCCGCGGCCGGCACAGGCCGCGTGGCACGTGTCACCGGCGCCGTCGTCGACGTGGAGTTCTCCAACGAGACGATGCCGGACATCTACAACGCGCTGAAGGTCGACGTGACCCTCGGCGACGAGACCCGGACCCTGACCCTCGAGGTGGCCCAGCACCTGGGCGACAACCTCGTCCGGACCATCTCCATGCAGCCCACCGACGGGCTGGTCCGCGGTCAGACCGTGGTCGACACCGGCGCCCCGATCTCGGTGCCCGTCGGCGACGTCGTCAAGGGCCACGTGTGGAACGCGCTGGGCGAGACGCTCGACGTGCCGACCTCGTCGCTGAAGATCGAGGAGCGGTGGGGCATCCACCGCCAGGCGCCGGCCTTCGACCAGCTGGAGGCCCGCACCGAGCTGCTGGTCACCGGTATCAAGGTCATCGACCTGCTGACCCCGTACGTGCAGGGCGGGAAGATCGGTCTGTTCGGCGGTGCGGGTGTCGGCAAGACCGTCCTGATCCAGGAGATGATCCGCCGCGTCGCCCGTAACTTCGGCGGCACCTCGTGCTTCGCCGGCGTGGGTGAGCGCACCCGTGAGGGCAACGACCTCTGGCTGGAGATGATGGAGGCGGACGTCCTCAAGGACACCGCGCTCGTCTTCGGCCAGATGGACGAGCCGCCGGGCACCCGGCTGCGCGTGGCCCTGTCGGCGCTGACGATGGCGGAGTACTTCCGCGACGTGCAGAAGCAGGACGTGCTTCTGTTCATCGACAACATCTTCCGCTTCACGCAGGCCGGTTCCGAGGTCTCCACGCTGCTCGGCCGGATGCCCTCCGCGGTGGGTTACCAGCCGACGCTGGCCGACGAGATGGGTGTGCTCCAGGAGCGCATCACCTCGACCCGCGGTCACTCGATCACCTCGATGCAGGCGATCTACGTGCCCGCGGACGACATCACCGACCCGGCCCCGCACAACGCGTTCGCGCACCTCGACGCGCAGACCGTGCTCTCGCGGCCGATCTCGGAGAAGGGCATCTACCCGGCGGTGGACCCGCTCGACTCCTCCTCCCGGATCCTCGACCCGCAGATCGTGGGCGAGGAGCACTACCAGGTGGCCCAGGAGACCAAGCGGATTCTGCAGCGCTACAAGGAGCTGCAGGACATCATCGCCATCCTCGGTATCGACGAGCTCTCCGAGGAGGACAAGGTCACCGTCCAGCGGGCCCGCCGCATCGAGCGCTTCCTGTCGCACCCGATGTACGCGGCCGAGGCCTTCACCGGCCAGCCGGGCGAGACCGTGCCGCTGGACGAGACCATCGCCTCCTTCAAGGGGCTGTGCGCGGGCGAGTACGACCACCTGCCCGAGCAGGCGTTCTTCATGGTCGGTGGCATCGACCAGGCCGTGGCCAAGGCCAAGGAACTCGAGCGCCGCTGAATCGCCCTCTTGCGGTGGTGGCGCGGCGGATCGGCCGTGCCACCACCTGATCGGAAAGGAACCTACACAAGTGGCGAAGCTGCGCGTAGGGGTTGTCTCACCCGAGCGTGAGATCTGGTCGGGCGAGGCCGACATGGTGATTGCCAAGACCGTGGACGGCGAGATCGGTATCATGCCGCAACACGCGCCCGTGCTCGGCGTCCTCGTCGAGGGCGGCGTGCTGCGCGTGAAGCGGGAGGGCGAGAGCGACCTGGTCGCCGCGGTCCACGGGGGCTTCATCTCCGTGGCCGACGACGAGGTCTCGGTGCTCGCCGAGGTGGCCGAGCTCGGTTCCGAGGTCGACGTCGCGGCGGCCCGTGACGCTCTCGACCGGGCCCAGGCCTCGATCGAGGCCGACCAGCAGGACGCCGACGCGGTGCTCGAGGCCAAGCGGGCCCGGGCGCGGCTGCGTGCGGCGGGTGAAGAGGTCTGACTTTTTCGAGCCTTTGGGGGGCGGCATGGTGGCAACGTTGGTGATCTGCGCGCTGCTGCTGGCCGCCGCCCTGGTGGCCGCCCGGATCTTCTTGGTGGCCCGCCGCGGCAACGTACCGTGCCGCCTGCGGGTGGGGGACGGGCGGTGGCGTGCCGGGGTGGCACGCTATGCCGACGGGGAGCTCCACTGGATTCCCCTGCTGGGTGTGCGACTGAGGCCGCGTCACGCGATCGCGAGGCGCGGCCTCGTCGTTTCCGGGCGCAGGGAGCTCGACGGCGGCCTGCACGCGATCGACTGCTCGGGCTCGACCCGCGACCTGTCGCTGGCGATGAGCGCCGACGCGCTGACCGGTTTCCTGGCCTGGCTGGAGTCGGCGCCGCCGAGCGCCTACCTGGATGTCGCCTAGCGGGTGCCGCCGGGCTTCCAGAGGATCTCGTCGCCGTCGTGCGCGATCCGGCAGAGGATGAAGAGCAGGTCCGACAGCCGGTTGAGGTAGGTGGCGGTCAGCGGGTTCATGTCGTCGTGCTCGCCCAGTGCCGCCCAGGTGGTCCGTTCGGCGCGGCGTACGGTCACGCGCGCCAGGTGAAGGGCCGCTGCGGCGGGGTCGCCGCCCGGCAGGATGAAGCTGCGCAGCGGCTTGAGCCGCGCGTTGAACAGGTCGCACTGCTCTTCCAGCCAGTCGATGTACGACTGCTCGACCCGTAGCGGGGGGAACTCGGGGTTCTCGGTGACCGGGGTGGACAGGTCGGCGCCGAGGTCGAAGAGCTCGTTCTGGACCCGCCGCAGCACCGGTACGAGGTCGCCGGGCAGGGTGCCGTGCGACAGGGCCAGCCCGAGGTGGGCGTTGGCCTCTTCCACGTCGGCGTAGGCGGCCAGCCGGGTGTCGGTCTTGGCGGTCCGGCTCATGTCGCCGAGCGTGGTGGTGCCGTCGTCGCCGGTACGAGTGTAGATACGGGAGAGGACGACCGGTTTGTCCTTGTCTGCGCGAGTCATGTGCTCAGCGTAATGACAAATGTCACCCGTAACGGACGCGGATCGCACCCCAGGCCGCTGATTTCCACGACTACCAGGTCGAATGTCGCCTGGGCCACTCTTTACCCATGGCAAAGGAGATGACCTGATGTTGGAGATCAGTGATCTGCGCAAGCACTTCGGCGGGGCCCCCGGCTCCCCTGGGGGCAAGCAGGCCCTGGACGGGATCGGCTTCACCGTCCGTCCGGGGGAGATGTTCGGTTTCGTGGGCGCGAACGGCGCGGGCAAGTCGACGACCATGCGGATCGTGATGGGCGTGCTCTCGCCGGATTCCGGCACCGTGACCTGGCAGGGCGAGCCTCTGACGTACGCGGGCCGTCAGCGTTTCGGCTACATGCCAGAGGAGCGCGGGCTCTACCAGAAGATGCGCGCCGGCGAGCAGATCGAGTACTTCGGCCGGCTGCACGGCATGAGCCCGCGCCAGGCCAAGAAGGCCACCGAGGACCTGCTGGAGCGGCTCGGCCTGACCGAGCGCAGGAACTCCACCGTGGAGTCGCTCTCCCTGGGCAACCAGCAGCGCGTCCAGCTCGCGGTGGCGCTGGTGCACGACCCCGAGCTGCTGATCCTGGACGAGCCGTTCTCCGGCCTCGACCCGATCGCGGTCGACGCGCTCGCCACGGTGCTGCTGGAGCGGAGCCGCGGCGGCGTCCCGGTGATCTTCTCCAGCCACCAGCTCGAACTGGTGGAGCGGCTCTGCGACTCGGTGGGCATCGTCTCCGCGGGCCGGATGGTGGCCAGCGGCACAGTGGAGGACCTGCGCGCGGCCGAGGGCGGCACGCTGCGGGTCGTGGTCCGCGACCCGGCCCCGGGCTGGGCGGACGGCCTGCCGGGCCAGGTGAGCGTGCAGGGCGACCGGCACGTGCTGGTCACCGAGTACGGGGACGACCAGGAGATCCTGCGCCGGGCCATGAAGGCGGGCCAGGTCGAGCACTTCGGGGTCGAGCAGCCGACCCTCACCGAGATCTTCAAGGAGGCCGTGGCGTGAACGGGATGATGCTGGTCGCGCGGCGGGAGATCGCGACGCAGATGCGGACGCGGGCGTTCGTCATCGGACTGCTGATCACCGCGCTGGTGGTGGGCGGCCTGGCGTTCGCGCCCAAGTTCATGGGCGGGCCCGACTCGTACACGGTCGGGACCGTGAACTCGCAGCAGCTGCCGCTGGAGGCGGCGGCGCCGGACATGGAGTTCGAGTGGCGCAGCTTCCCCGACGAGGCGGCGGCCACCCAGGCGGTGCTCGACGGTGACGTGGACGCGGTGCTGGTCGACGGCAGCAAGGTGCTCACGGACGGGCAGATCGACACCGAGCTGGGCGTACTCCTGCAGAGCACGCACCGCGAGGTGAAGCTGGGCGCGGCCGGCGTGCAGGTCCAGCCGCTGCAGATGGAGTCGGTCGGGGCCGACACCCGCTACCAGGCCGCCAGGACGGGCATCGCGATCGTGCTGGTGCTGGTGCTGTTCATGCTCATCCTCGGGCAGGTCATGATGGTCGCGATGGGCGTGGTCGAGGAGAAGGGCAGCCGGATCGTGGAGATCCTGCTCGGCGCGGTGCGCCCGTGGCAGCTCCTCGGCGGCAAGATCATCGGTCTGGGCGTGCTCGGGCTGATCAACCTCGGCACGATCGTCGTGGTCGGCGTCGGCGCCTCCGTCGCCTCCGGGTTCGCCGCCGACTTCCCGCCGGGCATGCCGGGGATCGTGGTCGGTGTCCTGGTCTGGTTCGCGCTCGGCTACGCGTTCTTCGCCACCCTGGGCGCCGCGCTGGCCTCGCTGGTGTCGCGCCAGGAGGAGGTCGGCAACGTGATGTCGCCGCTGACCATGGTCATCATGGCGGCCTACTTCGTGGCCTTCTACTCGACCCGCGAGCCCACCGGGACTCTCGCCACGGTCGTGTCGTGGATCCCGCCGTTCTCCTCGATGGTGATGCCGGTGCGGATGGCGGCCACCGAGGTGCCGATCTGGGAGGTCGCGGCGTCCGGCGGGCTCATGGTCCTCGCGGTGCTGGCCGTGCTGTTCGCCGGGGCCAAGGTGTACGAGCGAGCGGTCTTGCGCACCGGGGCCAGGGTGAAGCTCGGGGAAGTGCTCCGCGCGAAGTAATGGACACGATCGAGCGGGCACGCCGCAAGACCTGGTGGATTCTGGCGTCGATAGTGGCCGTCCTGTGGGTGTTCGTCGGCGCCGGGGTCGTTCTCCCGACGCTCGGCGGGGGCCCGCTTCCCTGGGTGCGCGCCGTGCCCGTACTGATCCTGACGGCCTGCTTCACCCGTTACTACCTGCGGATCTGCGCCGCCCTGACCGAGTTCCGATACCCCGTCAGAGACGTGGTGGTGGCCGGTGTGATCGCGGCCGGGGTGGCGGCGGCAGGCGGCGCGGACCCGATGTCCTACGGTTTCGCCCTGTCGGTGTGGGTCGCGGTGGCCTCGGTCCAGGTGCCGGCGAGGATCGCGGTCCTCATGGCGGCGGGCACCTTCGCGGCAGGGGTCGCTCTGGCCTGGGCCAATCACCTGATCCAGCCGGGGCTGCTGATGACGGGGGAGTGGAGCCTGCTGTACGTGACCGCCGCGTACGGGCTCTTCTGCGTGTCCTTCCCGCTCACGAACCGGATCTGGATGTCGATGCTGTCGCTGACGATCAAGGCGCACGAGGGCAAGGAGGCGCACACCAGGCTGGCGCTGGCCGAGGAGCGGCTGCGCTTCTCCCGGGACCTGCACGACCTGGTGGGGCACCGGCTGTCCGCGATCGCGGTCAAGACCGGGCTGGCCGTGCGGCTGGCGGAGAAGGACGCCGCGGCGGCCAAGGCACAGATGACCGAGGTCAACGAGCTCACCAGGAAGGCGCTGCGCGAGCTGCGGCAGGCCGTGCGCGGCTACCGCGAGCTTGACTTGACGGCTGAGCTGAATAGCGTGAAGGAGGTGCTGGAAGCGGCGGGCATCGAGTGCCGCTTTCATCTTCCCTATCGCGATCTGCCCCACGGTGTGGCCCCGGTGTTCGCCTACGCGGTCCGCGAGGCGGTGACCAACGTGCTCAAGCACAGCACGGCCACCTACTGCGACATCCTGGTGCGGTTCACCGACGGCGAGGCCGAGCTGCGGGTACGCAACGACGGCGCCGGGCCGGAGACCGGACAGGACCGAGGCAGCGGGCTGCTTGGGCTGCGGGAGCGCGTGGCGGCCCTGGGCGGCGAGTTCACCGCCGGTCCGGACGGCGACGGCGAGTTTCTGCTCACAGCGGTCGTGTCCCTGCCCCTCCGTGGGTAGGGGGGATATGTCGGGGTTGTGCCCATCGAGGAGGTGACATGCGCATTCGGGGCAATCTGAAGGGGCAGGTCGTCCGGCTCGGCAGCCGGCTCGACGCCGGCACGTCGGCCGGAGTGCGCGACCGCCTGCACGAGGCGGTCAGGACGGGAGACGGCGACCTGATCATCGACCTGTCGGAGCTGGAAATGATCGACGCCACCGGCCTGGGCGTGCTGGTGGGCACGCACAGGCTCGCGCTCGACGTCGGGCGCCGCGTGGTGCTCCGCGCGGTGCCCCCGCGGGTCATGCGGGTGCTGGCCGTGACCCGGCTGAACCGGATCCTCCACGTCGAGGCGGCCACCGTCGCGGTGGCGTGAATTCATGCCCATCGCTTTTCCGGAATGCCGTCACGGTGCCAGCGCTCGCAGGAAGAGATGCACGGCCACGCCCACGAGTTCGTCGAGATCCGGCGCTTCCTTGGCCAGCAGCCATTCGATGAGCAACTCCTGCAGCGCGCCAATTACGCCCAGGGCCACCAGCCGCCGATTCACCCCCGGCGGCTCCGGAAAATCGGCCCAGGCCTCCTCCACGAGCCGGGCGAAGGAGTCGATGGCCCGCTGCCGCGACATCATCAGCACGTCGCCTGATCTGCGCACTTCGACGTGCATGATGCGGGCCCGGCGCCAGTCGGCGGTGGCGAACTCGACATACGCCCGGACGCCCGCGCGAACGCGGGCCTCGAGCGTGTCCGGCACGTCCTGCAGCGCCTTCGAGACCGCGGCGAGGCTCTCCTCGACGCAGCGCTCGTGCAGCGCCTGTAAGAGCTCCTCCTGGCTGCCGAAACATTCGTAGAAGGCGCGGTTGGAGATCCGCGCCTCCGAACACAGCCTTTCGATAGTCGTGACCGCGAAACCCGGTTTCGCGTATAGCGTGTAGGCAGCCGACATCAGCCGCTCGCGTCTGTCCGCCAGCCTTTGTTCCGCTGTCATTCCCCGGTAAGACCGGTTCACATTCCACCCGTCCAACATGATCGTGGCCCCCGAGCACACAATTATGGATGGATGATCGGATAAGGGAAAGGGCGGGCGGATTACCTCTTACGTCGCCCATGCAAGAAGCTGACAAGTCTGATCAGCCGCTCAAGCTCTTCGGGCTGCCGGGCGAACGAGGTGAGCCGCATCCCCGGCACCGGGAAGCGCTGCCGCGCGATGGCCTTCGCCCGGGCGAACTCCCGCAGCCCGTCCGCGCCGTGGATGCGCCCGAAGCCGGAGTCGCCCGTACCGCCGAACGGCAGCGCGGCCACGCCCGCGAACGAGATGACCGAGTTGACGGCCGCCATCCCGGTGCGCAGCGCGCGCGCCAGCTCCATCGCCCGGCGCCGGTTCCCCGAGAACACCGTGCCGGCCAGCCCGTAGGCGGTGGCGTTGGCCAGTTCCAGCGCCTCCCGCGCGTCCCTGGTGCGGCGGACCGTGATCGTCGGCCCGAACGTCTCCTCGCGCACCGCGGGGGAGTCCTCCGGCACGTCCTCCACGATCACCGGATCCACGTACGGGGGACGCACCGAGTCCGGCCCGCCCGTGACCGCCCGGCCGGACTTGGCCGCGTCGTCGATGTGCCGCCTGATGACGTCCAGCTGGCCCGGCATGGTGATGGGCCCGTAGTGCTCGCCCGCCTTCACCGTGGCGGCCCGGTCCTTCAGCGCCCGCATGAACGGCTCGTACACGGCGTCCACCACGTACACCCGCTCCACGCCCACACACGTCTGCCCGGCGTTCGACAGCGCGCCCCACAGGCACGCGTCCGCGGCGGCCTCGACGTCGGCGCCGGCGTCCACGATGAACGCGTCCTTGCCCCCGCACTCGGCCACCATCGGCGTCAGGTTCTCCGCGCAGGCCGCCATGACCCGCTTGGCCGTCGCGGTCGACCCGGTGAAGGCGATCTTCTTCACCCGGGGGTCGCGCGCCAGGGCCGCGCCGGTCTCGCCCAGCCCGGTCACCGTCTGGAACACCGGCTGCTCCGGCACCGCCTCCGCGAACAGCTCCGCCAGCCGCACCCCGACCCCGGGCGTGAACTCGCTGGGCTTGAAGACCACGGCGTTGCCGGCCGCGAGCGCGTACGCGATCGACCCCATCGGGGTGAACACCGGATAGTTCCACGGCCCGATGACCCCGACCACCCCGAGCGGCAGGTACTCCACCGTGGCCGCCAGGTTGACGCCGACCAGCCCCGGCGAGACCCGGCGCGGCCCGAGCACCTTGCGGGCGTTGCGGGCGGCCCAGTCGATGTGCGTGATCGCCAGCACGATCTCCAGCGTGGCGTCCGCGACCGGCTTGCCCGTCTCCTCGTGGACCAGTGCCGCCAGCTCCCGCAGCTCGCGCGTGACGACCGCCTTGTAGTCGAGCAGCCTGCGCCTGCGGCCCGCGTGGCCCAGCCCCTCCCACCACTCGGCCGCGCTCCCCGCCCGGCCCACGGCGGCCCGCACCGCCTCGGCGTCGTGCTTGGGGTGGCTGCCGACGACCGCGCCGGTGGCCGGGTTCAGGGAGTCGAACGTGAGCGTCGTCATGACGCCAACATAGGCCCGTAAGGCTTCGCTTACCAGGCGGCCTCAGAAGAGGGTCGGGTTCTCCGGCTCGATGCCGCGCAGGGCGTCGTAGTCGAGGACGACGCACTCGATGCCGCGGTCGGCCGCCAGCACCCTGGCCTGCGGTTTGATCTCCTGCGCGGCGAAGATCCCGCGCACCGGGGCCAGCATCGGGTCGCGGTTGAGCAGCTCCAGGTAGCGGGTGAGCTGCTCGACGCCGTCGATCTCACCGCGCCGCTTGATCTCGACCGCCACCGTGGCGCTCTTGGCGTCGCGGCAGAGGATGTCGACCGGGCCGATGGCCGTCATGTATTCGCGCCGGATGAGCGTGAAGCCCTCGCCGAGAGTGGTGATGTGCTCGGCCAGCAGCTCCTGCAGATGGGCCTCGACGCCGTCCTTGATGAGCCCCGGGTCGACGCCCAGCTCGTGGGTGGAGTCGTGGAGGATCTCCTCCATCGTCAGGACCAGCTTCTCGCCGGTCTTGCCGTGGGTGACGGTCCAGGTGTCGCCGTCCTCCTTGAGCTTGCACGGCGGATTCATCCAGTTGAGAGGCTTGTAGGCGCGGTCGTCGGCGTGGATCGACACGCTCCCGTCAGCCTTGATGAGCACGAGCCTGGGCGCCATCGGCAGATGTGCCGTGAGCCGTCCGATGTAGTCCACGCTGCAGCGTGCGATGACCAGCCGCATGGAAGCCCACCCTAGCGGCTCTGTAAAACTACGGGCATGGCGTTCGAGAGGGTGGCGGTGACGGAAATCAGTACGACGGGGGCTGGGCCGGCATGAGCCCGCGCCGCTCCCGGCGCAGGGAGCCCACCCGTCCCATCGCCTTCCCGCGCAGCACCGACCGGGTCGAGGAGTGGCCCGACGGCGAGTGGAAGGTACGCTCGCTCACCGGCGCCGGCTCCACCAAGAACTACCGCTGCCCCGGCTGCGACCAGGAGATCCGGAGCGGCACCCCGCACCTGGTCACCTGGCCCGCCTGGCGGGGCGGCGAGGAGGAGCGCCGCCACTGGCACCAGGTGTGCTGGCGCAAGAGACTGGACCGCGGCCCCGGCCGCAGCCGCTACTGACGCGTTACGAAGGAGCGACGTGGAGATTCGCGCGGCCACCGTGCTGCCCGCCCGGCGTGAGCCGATCGAGCTGCACACCGGCGACGGTTTGACCCTGGTCGGCGAGCTCGCCCTGCCCGAGGACCGGCCGCCCGCGGCGACCCTGGTGACGCTGCACCCGCTGCCGACCCACGGCGGCTTCATGGACAGCCACGTCTACAAGAAGGCCGCCAACCGGCTGCCCGCGCTGGCCGACCTGGCGGTGCTGCGCTTCAACACCCGGGGCACCACCTCCGACCGCGGCACCTCGGAGGGCGCCTTCGACGGCGGCGAGGGCGAGCGGTTCGACGTGGCGGCGGCGCTGGAGTACGCCGAGTTCCACGATCTGCCGCGGATCTGGCTCGTCGGCTGGTCGTTCGGCAGCGAGCTGGTGCTCAAGTGGGGCCACGACCCGGTGGTGGAAGGGGGCATCCTGCTCTCCCCGCCGCTCCACCGGGCCACCGACGCCGACCTCGACGCCTGGGCCGCGTTCGGCCGGCCGCTGATCGCGCTGGTCCCGGAGTTCGACGACTACCTGCGCCCCGAGGAGGCGAAGCGGCGTTTCGCCCGGGTGCCGCAGGCCGAGGTGGTCGGCGTGCCGGGCGCCAAGCACCTGTGGGTGGGCGAGCCGTACGTGCGCACCGTGCTCAACGAGATCGTCCGCCGCGTCGTCCCCGGCCGGCACCCCCTCCCCACGGAGGTCTGACCGCACTAGAATATCGTTCGGTCAGTACGGAGGAGGCACCGTGGGCGCGTTCGCTCTTGACGGCAAGAAGGCTCTGATCACCGGGGCGTCGAAGGGCATCGGGCGGGCCATCGCGCTCGCCTACGCCGAGGCGGGCGCGGACGTGGCGCTGACGGCGCGCTCGGCCGGCGCGCTGGCCGAACTGGCCAAGGAGGTCCAGGCGCTCGGCCGCGAGGCCGTGGTCGTCCCCGCCGACCTGACCGACCGCGAGGCCGCCGCCACGACCGTGCGCGAGGCCGTCGCCGGGCTCGGCCACCTCGACATCGTGGTCAACAACGCGGGCGGGTCCAACTTCCTGGTCGAGTTCAAGGACCTGCGCCTGACCGGCTGGGACAAGATCATGCGCCTCAACCTCGACTCGGCCATGGCCGTCTGCCACGCCGCCGCGCCCCACCTGCTCGGCCGCGGCGGCGGGTCCGTGATCAACATCGCCTCGGCGGCCGCGCTCGGCGCGCCCTTCCTGGCCCCGTACGCGGCAGCCAAGGCCGGGCTGGTGGCCCTGACCAAGACGCTCGCCCTGGAGTGGGCCTCGGCGGGCGTCCGGGTCAACGCCCTCTGCCCGGGCTGGACCGCCACCGACCTCAACCGCAACCTCTGGGACGACGGCAGCGGCGGCCAGGCGACCGTGGCGAACGTGCCGATGCGCCGCTGGGCCACCGTCGAGGAGATCGCCCAGCCGGCCGTGTTCCTGGCGAGCGAGGCCTCCGCCTACATGACCGGCCAGATGCTGATCGTCGACGGCGGCCTCACGACCGCCTGACGAATGGGACCGGCCTTTCGCCGCATATCCGGATGACCACCGGAGTGATTGTCGCGGGGAACCGGGTTACCGTGAGGTCCGTGCAGCTCTACACGAGAACAGCCGGGACCGGGCTCCCGGTCGTACTGCTCCACGCGTTCCCGCTCTCGTCGGCCATGTGGCTGGCCCAGCGGGAGGGTCTGGCCAGGGCGTGCCGGGTCATCACCCCCGACCTGCGCGGCTTCGGCGGGTCTCGGCTCGGAGACGACGAGCCCTCACTCGACCTCATGGCCGACGACGTCGCCAGGGCGCTCGACGCCGAGGGCGTCGAGCGGGCGGTGATCGGAGGGTTGTCCATGGGCGGCTACGTGACCATGGCCTTCTGCCGCCGCCACCCCGACCGGGTGCTCGGCGTCATCCTGGCCGCCACCAAGGCGAGCCCCGACACCGACGCGGCCCGCGGCAACCGCGAGCGCGTCGCCCGGGAGGTGCTCGCCGAGGGCAGTGACGTGCTGGTCAGGGAGGTGCTCCCGGGGCTGACCGGGCCCACCACGCGGCAGCGCAGGGCCATGGTGTCCGGCCGGGTCAAGGGGCTCGTGCAGTCGGCGCCGCCCCAGGCGGTCGCCTGGGCGCAGCGCGCGATGGCCGGGCGGCCCGACTCCTTCGACACGCTGGCCGGGCTCAAGGTGCCCGCGCTGGTGCTCGCCGGCGAGGAGGACGAGCTGGCCCCGCCGTCGGACGCCCGGGCGATGGCCGAGGCGGTGCCCGAGGGACGGCTGGAGGTCATCCCCGAGGCCGGTCACCTGATCGCGGTCGAGCAGCCCGAGGCGTTCAACGAGGCCGTGTTGCGCTTCCTCAGCACTGAGCTTGCCGGGGTATCACGATCTCCCGGATGATCAGGGCGATCGCGGCGGCCACCGGGATGGCCAGCAGCGCGCCCACGATGCCGAGCAGCGCGCCGCCCACCAGGGCGGCGATCACGGTCACCGCCGGCGTCACGTCCACCGAGCGCTTCATCACCCGCGGGTAGATCACGTAGTTCTCGATCTGCTGGTAGATCACGAAGAAGATCGCGCACGTGATGCCCGCGGGCACCGAGCCGAGCAGCGCCACCCCGGTCACCACCACGGCCCCGATCGTGGCGCCCACCAGCGGGATCAGGTCGGTCAGGGCCACCACGAGGGCGAGCGCGAGCGCGTACTCGACCCCCACGATCGACAGGAAGATCCACGTCAGCACGCCGGCGACGGCCGAGATGAGGATGCTGCCGGCGACGTAGCCGCCGATGCCGCTCAGGATCTGCTCGGCGATCGCGCCGGTGCGCTCGCGGCGCGAGGCCGGCACCAGCTTGAGCAGGTAGGCCTTGATCGTGTGCAGTGAGCCGAGGAAGTAGAGCATGAGCACCAGCAGCGTGATCGTGGTGAACAGCCCGTCCAGCACCACCAGCCCGGCGCCCACCACGCCGGTGGCCAGCGACGGCCCGAGCGTGCCGGTGACGAACGTGGCCAGCTGCGGCAGGATCTGGTAGTCGGCGTCGAGCTCGCGCAGCGTCGGATGGTTGCTCAGGTCCCGGAGGTAGCCGGGCAGCGCGGCCACGAAGTCGGCGAGCTGCTGGCTCACCGGCGGCACCACGGCCAGCCCGAACAGCACGAACGCCACGATCACCACGGCGAACACGGACGTGATCGCCCACCGCCTGGCCAGGCCGCGCCGCTGCAGCGCCTCCACCGCCGGGTTCAGGCCGACGGCCAGGAACATCGCCACCACGACGATGATGATCACGCTCAGCGAGCTGACGACCATCTGGGCGATCGCGATGGCCGTCAGCACACCGAGCCCGCCGGTCAGCCCGAACAGGAACGGCCCCCGTACCAGCGGTTTCCCCGGCATCCCGGAGACCGGCACGGCGATCGGGACAGCCGCCTCGCCCGCCCCCGCGGGGGCGGGCGGACCGGGGTCGGCGGTCTCCGCCGTCCGGTCAGCCGCTTCGCCGGTCTCCGCCCGCGGCGGGGCGGGCGTGGTGAGGCCGGCTCCGGCGGGTTCGGCTTCTGTGGTCACAGGGTCTCCTGCACGAGGGGAGGACGCACAACGAGAGAGAGCCTAGCGACCTTGGTCGCCAGGCTCTCTCCTGTTTTTCGGTCAGTCCCCGTGTAGGTAGCCCGAGCCGTCGGCCGTGCCGCTTACTCCTGCCACCACTCGGCGTCGTCGTCGGCCTTGCTCTCCGCCTTGGCGGGAGCCGGAGCCGGCGCGGGGATCGGGGCGGGACGGTCGTCGGCCGACGCGGCCAGGGCCGGCTTCGGCGGGGCCGCGGCGACGGCCTGCTCGGAGTCCATGCCCGGCAGCGGGGCGCCGCCGAGCAGCTGACGCAGCTGCGCGAGGTGGCTGGTGATGCTGTCGCGCTGGCGGGTCAGCTCGTCGACCTGGCGCTGCATGGTCGTACGGGTGCGCTCGGCCTCGGTCTTGGCCTCGGTGACGATGGTCTCGGCGCTGGACTTGGCCTCGGCGACGATCTGCTCGGCGTTCTTGCGGGCGTTGGCGACCAGCTGCTTGGCGTGCAGGTCGGCCTCGCGGCGGGTCTGCTCGGCCTGCTGGGTCGCCTTGGTGGCCCGGGACTCGGCGGTCGCGGCGCGCTGCTCGGCCTCGGCGACCAGCTTCTGCGTCGCGGCCTGGGTGGCGGCGTGGCGCTCGGCCTCCTGGCGCTCCGCCTCCTCGCGGCGGGCGGCGAGCTGGATCTCGAACTCGGCCTCGTCCTGGGCGCGCTTTGCCTCCGACTCCTCCAGCACCCGCTGAGCCTGCGCGCGCATCTCGTCGGCCTGCCGCTTGGCGGTGGTCAGCACCTCGTCGCGCTCGCGCTTGTTCGAGGCGCGCAGCTGGGCCACCTCGCGCTCGGTGGTGGTGCGCAGCTTGGCGATCTCGCGCTCGGCGTCGGCGCGCTTCTCGGCGACCTCGTGGTCGGCGGTGGCGCGGAGCTTGGCGACCTCGCGCTCGGTGGTCGCGGTCAGCTCGTCGGCCTCGCGGCGGGCGGTGGAGCGGATCTCCTCGGCGTCGCGCTCGGCGCTGGTGCGCATCTCCTCGCTCTCGCGAGTGGCCTGCGCCCGCTTGTCCGCGGCCTCGGCCTCGGCGGCGGCGCGCAGGTCGGCCGCCTCGACCTTGGCCGCGGCCTTTATCTCGTTGGCCTCGGACCTGGCGGCCTGGACGAGCTCGGTGGCCTGCTCCTCCGCCAGGCGGAGAAGCTGCTCGATGCGGGCGCCGAGACCGGAGTAGGTGGGCCGCTCCTGCTCCTGCAGCTGACGCTGGGAGTCGGTCAGCTCGCGCTGCAAGGAGGACACCTGCTCACGGGCCTGGCGCAGCTCGGAGTCGAGCTGCTTCAGGTGGTCGTGAACCTGATGCCGGTCGTAACCTCGTAGCACCACGTCGAACTCGCGAGCTGGTGCGTCTTCGAAGAAGTTGTTGAGCTGGGCGTCGATGTCGGACTGCATGGAGGCTCGATCCTGGGTTGTCGAGACGGCTACACGGCCGGACGGGGGGTTCGGGGCATCCGAGCCTGGAGCCCGTGCCTCGCGGCAGGCTCCATGTCCGGTGGAAGGCCAGCGTACTCCGCCGATGCCGAGTCCGAAGCCCCGTCCGGGTTTCTGCGTGACTAGTTACTTATGAACGATTTTTGCGTCTGCTAGCTTTTCGCCGCCTGCACCAACTCGGTCAGCATTCCTCCGACGTCCTTGGGGTGCAGAAACGCGATCTGCGAACCCATCGAGCCGTGCCGGGGGCGCTCGTCGAGCAGCCGCACACCCTTTCCGCCGATCTTAGTCATTGCCTCAGAGATGTCCGGAACACCAAACGCCACGTGGTGCACTCCCTCACCCCTCTTTGCGAGGAATTTCCCCACGGGGGAGTCCGGTGAGAGCGGTTCGAGCAGCTGGATGTAGGAACCGCCGCCGTCGCCGTCGGCGATGTGGAGCATGGCCTCCCTGACCCCCTGCTCCTCGTTGACCTCGCGGGCCACCACCTCGAGCTCGAACAGCTCCGAGAAGAGCGTGATCTTCTCTTCGAGGTCGTGGCAGGCGATCCCGATGTGGTCGATACGCATGAACATGTGTGTGCCACCTCCATAGCGAACACCCTGCTACCGCTAGGTATGGTGTCAAAGAGCTACCCACATGTGCACAGGAGGCCCCGCATGTCTGGTTCCGTCATCGTCGCCGGAGCCCGTACCCCCATCGGAAAGTTGCTCGGCTCGCTGTCGGACCTGAAGGCGGTCGACCTGGGCGGCATCGCGATCAAGGCGGCTCTGGAACGTGCCGGAGTGGCCCCCGAGGCCGTCGAGTACGTGATCATGGGCCAGGTCCTCCAGGCCGGGTCGGGCCAGCTGCCCGTCCGCCAGGCGGCGGTCAAGGCCGGCATCCCGATGACGGTCCCGTCCATGCTCATCAACAAGGTCTGCCTGTCGGGCCTCGACGCGATCGCCCTGGCCGACCAGCTGATCCGCGCCGGCGAGTTCGACATCGTGGTCGCGGGCGGCATGGAGTCCATGACCAACACCCCGCACCTGCTGCCGGGCCTGCGCAAGGGCGTCAAGTACGGGAGCGCCGAGGTGCTCGACTCGATGGCGTACGACGGCCTGTCCTGCGCCTTCGACCAGTGCGCGATGGGCGAGTCGACCGAGCGCTACAACACGCGGCTGGGCATCGGCCGCCAGGAGCAGGACGAGGTGTCGGCCCGCTCCCACCAGCTCGCCGCCGCGGCCATCAAGAACGGCGTGTTCGAGCCGGAGATCGTGCCGGTGGAGATCCCGCAGCGGCGCGGCGAGCCGGTGGTCGTCAAGGAGGACGAGGGCGTCCGCGGCGACACGACCGTGGAGACGCTGGCCAAGCTCCGGCCGGCGTTCGCGGCCGACGGCACCATCACGGCCGGGTCCGCGTCGCAGATCTCCGACGGCGCCTGCGCCGTGGTGGTCATGTCCAAGGCCAAGGCCGAGGAGCTGGGCCTGGAGTGGCTGGCCGAGATCGGCCGCCACGGCAACGTGGCCGGCCCGGACTCCTCGCTGCAGTCGCAGCCGGCCAACGCCATCAAGCACGCCCTGGACAAGCAGGGGCTGACCCCGCAGGACCTCGACCTGATCGAGATCAACGAGGCGTTCGCCAGCGTGGTGATCCAGTCGGTCAAGGAGCTGGGCGTGCCGATGGACATCGTGAACGTCAACGGCGGCGGCATCGCGCTCGGCCACCCGATCGGCGCGTCCGGCGCCCGTATCGTGCTCACCCTCGCCCACGAGCTGAAGCGGCGCGGCGGCGGCGTCGGCGCTGCGGGCCTGTGCGGCGGCGGCGGCCAGGGCGACGCCCTGATCATCAGCGTGCCGAAGAGCGCGTAGTACGTCCGAGCGCCCGCTCCCCGGAGACGGGGGCGGGCGCGTTGCGTCGCAGGGCTGTGGCTCGTCTCGTCAGAGTTGGGACTCGTCCCCCCAGGGGCCAGGACTTGTCCCCTCGGGGCTAGGGCTCGTCCCCGAACTTGACTGTGACCTCGGTGAACCCGAGCGACTTCAGCAGGCCCTCCAGCATCCGCCGGGTGTTGGCGTCGGCCCTGGCCCGCAGGTCGCTCTCGGCGGCCGCCTCGGCGATCTTGCGTTCCGCGAGCAGGTACACCTCGCGCTGGTCGGCGGGGGAGCCGGACAGGAAGTCCTGCACCCGGTCCAGCAGCCCGCGCTGCTGGGCGAAGACGTAGGAGCGCCGGTTGTCCAGGTTGGGCTTGTCGAGCTGGGCGCGGGGGAGGACGATCGTGGCCGCGGTGCGGTCCTCGGAGACGGTCACCGCGTCGCCGGTCAGCCCGGAGAGGTCCACGTAGGCGTCCACGCCGCCCGCGCCGACGAAGAGCGTCCGGGTGCCCTTCACCGCGTCCGGCAGGAACCTGGCGTCCTTCTCCAGGTCCACCACGACCTGGAAGCTGCCCGTCGCGGCCTCGAACCGGCTCAGGTCCTTGATCGACTGGAGCAGCGCCGGCTGGCTGCGGTCGATGGTCTGCTCGCCCAGGGGGTTCAGCCAGGTCCAGGCCAGCCGTCCGGCCACCAGCGCCAGGACCACCACGACCAGCAGCCCCGCGAGATATCGCCACGTGCGGCGCGGGCGCGGAGCGAGCCCCGGGGGCGCCGTCTGCGAAGTCGTCATGTCACTCTGCTACCCGCCGGGCGATCACCTGTGCCAGCTATGAGGTGACATATCCGGGCCCCAGCTCGGCGCCGGGCGCTCGCTCGGGTCGGGGTAGACGGGATACACCTGCGGGGCGCTCTCCTGGTGGACCTGCGTGGCGACCGGGGTGGCGGCCTGCGGCGGCGTGCCCGCCGGGCCGCCGCCGAAGTGGGTGGCCGACAGCTTGCACGCCTGGAAGTCGCTGAAGAACATGCGCAGCCACTCGCGGCGCTGGTGCTCGTTCAGCCCGGAGAACCAGGCGGCGGCGTACTCGTGCTCCAGCAGCGGCCCGCCGGGCAGCGGCTCGCCGCGCAGCCAGGCCGTCACGATCTCGCGGTAGCCGTCGGCCGGCCTGCCGGGGCAGCGGGCGGCCAGCGCGTCCACGTACTCGTGCGCGGCCTGCTCGGCGAAGCCCGCCGACAGGTCGGGCAGGTGGATCGGCGCCAGCCCGTGCGACGGCTTGAGCGGGTCGTCCAGCGGCCGCTGCTCCACCCGGGTGAACGCGGCCGGGGTCTCGGCCAGCCGGGAGGCGATCTCGGTGAAGGCGGCGCCCAATTCGGTCAGCCCGGCCCGCATGCCGGGGTGGACGCAGACCGTGATGGGCCACTCCTGGCAGCTGTAGGCGATGTCCTGGGCCGCGGCGGGCCGGGGCTCGCCGAGCACCCGCGCCACCCCCGCGCCGGCCGTCAGCACCGCCAGCAGCGCGCAGGCCAGCACCACCGCCTGCCGGGTGACCAGCGCGGCCCAGCCCAGCAGCAGCGCTCCGGTGACGCCGAGCAGCCAGATGATCTGGTTGACGAAGACGGTGCCGCTCAGCCCCTGGAACAGGTCGTAGGGCTCGCCCGTACCGGGTGCCAGCCGGTCGGCCCAGCCATCGCCGTCGGCGAGCCAGCTGAACAGCGCGTAGCAGCCCAGCCCGGCCAGCGGCGCGGTCGCCGCGTACGGCAGCACCCAGCCGGCCACCCACCCGATCACCGAGTAGAGCGCCAGCCCCGCCATGCCCATGCCCAGGCCGGTCAGGCTGAGTCGGCCCGCCTGTTCGGTGAGCACGGTCTTGACGGCCAGCACCAGCACGGTCGCGGCGAAGGACCCCAGCACCACCAGCACGATCGCCAGCGGCGCGCGCAGCGCGCGCCAGGTCGTCAGCCGCACCTCGCGCGAGGCCCGCCGTTTGCGCACGGCCACCCAGGCGGCGAAGGCGGCGGCGACCGGCCCGGTCAGCCGGAGCGAGCCGATGACCGCCGCCACGATGTTCTCCCACGCGTCCACGCCGGGTATCAGGACGCTCCACGCCGCGACGAGACCGAGCGCCAGCAGCACGGCCACCGTGACCGCCGCGCCCTGTTTGAGCTCTTCGCGTGAAACGCCCCCGTGTTCACGCACGCGTCATCCCAAAGACGTTCATAAAGCACCCCCGTGCCCCCTTGGGCGACGGCGGGAGCGCCCTGTCCGGCCGGTCCCCACGGCTGATGGACTTGGCTCCCCCGTCACCATTCGATGCGAGAACCATAACTGAGCGTGATGAAGGACGCCCGGATTCTTGGTCAAGCGGAGAATGCGATTGCGCAGCGTAACTAGACGAATCTGGACGAGGGGCGCGCTAACGTATCTGCGTGTCGCAGCCCAAGCCTCTCAACCTGCCGTTCGACCCGATCGACCGTGCCGCGGAGACCTGGCGTGAACGATTCGGCCCCTCCTCCGCCATGGCGGCCGTCACCTCGATCATGAGAGCGCACCAGATCCTGCTGTCGCAGCTCGACGCGCTGCTGAAGCCGTACGACCTGACCTTCGCCCGCTACGAGGCCCTGGTGCTGCTGACGTTCAGCAGGACCGGGACGCTGCCGCTCTGGAAGATCGGGGAGCGGCTGATGGTCCACCCCACCAGCGTCACCAACACCATCGGCCGGTTGGAGCGGTCCGGCCTGGTGCGCCGCAGGCCCAACCCGAGAGACGGGCGCGGCGTGCTCGCGGAGATCACCGAGGCCGGCCGCGACGTCGTGCGACGCGCCACGGACGACCTCATGGCGGCCGAGTTCGGCCTCGGCATGTACGCCGAGAGCGAGCTTGGCCAGATGTTCGACCTGCTGCGCACGTTGCGGGTGGCGGCGGGTGACTTCCCGGCCCCCGCCATGAGGCAAGATGAGGAGCATGGCGGACTTCTCTAGGCCCGGATCGCTCTACGGAGCGGTGGATCTGGGCGCGCGCAAGCAGGCATTGGAAGCGCAGGCCCGGCGGGAGGCCGAAGGCGGTCCCCAGGGGGCCTCGACGGCCTCCGTGGTCGACGTGACGGAGGAGACGTTCACCACCGACGTCATCGACCGCTCGATGACCGTGCCCGTGGTGCTCGACCTCTGGTCGCCCCGGGCGCCCGGCAGCGCCCAGCTCAGCCCCGTGCTGGAGAAGGTGGTCGGCGACCTGGGCGGCAAGGTCGTGCTCGCCAAGGTCAACGTCGACGCCAGCCCGCAGATCGCGCAGGCCCTGCGGGTGCAGGCGGTGCCGACCGTGCTGGCGATCTTCCAGGGGCAGGCCGTCACCGGCTTCCAGCAGGTGCTGCCCGAGCAGGAGGTGCGCCGCTTCCTCGACGAGCTGATGAAGGCCGTGGAGCAGTTCTACCAGGCCAACCCGGACGCGCGGCCGCCCGCCGCCGCCGACTCCGCCGAGGAGCAGGGGCCGCCCGCCGACCCCGACCTGGCCGCCGCCGAGCAGGCCATCGACCAGGGCGACCTCGACGCCGCCGAGGCGGCCTACGAGCGGCTGCTCGCGCGGGTGCCCGGCAACGAGGACGCCAAGATGGGGCTGGCCGGGGTCCGGCTGATCAAGCGGACCTCCGGTGTCGACCCGGCCGACGTGCAGCGGCGGCTGGAGGACCCGTCCGACATCGACGCCGAGCTGCTCGCCGCCGACCTGGAGATGCTGTCCGGCTCGATCGACCAGGCCTTCGACCGGATCATCAAGGTGGTCAAGCGCACCTCCGGCGACGAGCGCGACAAGGCCCGCGTCCACCTGCTGGGCCTGTTCGAGACGCTGCCGGCCGAGGACCCGTCCCTGGCCAAGGCGCGAAGGGCGCTGGCGAGCGCGCTGTTCTAACCTGAGCGTGTGAGGGTCGTCACGATTTCGGCGACGTACGGCACGGCCGGCCACCAGATCGGCATGGCCGTCGCCGAGCGGCTCGGCGTGCCCTTCGTCGACCGGGCGATCGCCGGTGCCGTCGCCGAGGAACTGGGCTGCTCGCTGGAGGAGGCGCTGGCGCACGACGACCGGGCCGAGCACGGCCTCAGCCGGCTGCTCTCGGGGGCGCTGCGGCTGCCGACCGTCACCTTCGGCGGCGTCGACATGTACGTGCCGGGCGAGCTGCCGCACGCCCCGGAGGAGTTCGTCCGGCTGACCCGGCGGGTGCTCCTCGACACCGCGCGCAGCCAGGGCGGGGTCTTCCTGGGCAGGGCCGGGTCGATCGTCCTCGCCGACCTGCCCGGAGCGCTGCACGTACGGCTCGACGCCCCCGTGGAGCGGCGGGTCCGGCAGGCGGTCAGGCTGGGCGCGGCCTCCGAGCGGGAGGCCCGCCGGGCCCTGGAGGACAACGACCGCGCCAGGGCCGCCTACGTGCGCCACTTCTACCGCGCCGACCCGGCCGACCCCGCTCACTACCACCTGATGATCGACAGCACCGTGATCCCGGTCCAGGCCTGCGCCGGCCTGATCGTCATGGCGGCCGAGGCGCTCACCCCGCCCGAACCCCCATAACATGGGAGCACTTCATGGTCAGGCGCGAAGGAGCGATGACGTGACGACCGTCCCGAGTGTGTCGTACTCCATAACCGTGCGGCTGGAGGTGCCGGCAGGCGGCAAGGCCGTCAGCCTGCTCACCCACGCCGTCGAGTCGGCGGGGGGCGTCGTGACCGCCCTCGACGTCACCAACGCCGGCCACGAGAAGCTCCGGATCGACGTCACCTGCGCCGCCCGCGACACCGACCACGCCCAGGCGATCGTCGACCAGCTGGAGTCCGTCGAGGGCGTCGTCATCCACAAGGTCTCCGACCGGACCTTCCTCATGCACCTCGGCGGCAAGATCGAGATGCAGTCGAAGGTGCCGCTGCGCAACCGCGACGAGCTGTCCATGGCCTACACGCCGGGCGTGGCGCGGGTGTCGATGGCGATCGCCCGCAACAAGGAGGACGCCCGCCGCCTGACCATCAAACGCAACACCGTCGCCGTCGTCACCGACGGCTCGGCCGTGCTCGGGCTGGGCAACATCGGGCCGGAGGCCGCGCTGCCGGTCATGGAGGGCAAGGCGGCGCTGTTCAAACGGTTCGCCGGGATCGACGCCTGGCCCATCTGCCTCGACACGCAGGACACCGACGAGATCGTCCGGACCGTCCAGCTCCTCGCCCCCGGCTTCGGCGGCATCAACCTGGAGGACATCGGCGCGCCGCGCTGCTTCGAGGTGGAGCGGCGGCTGCGCGAGCTGCTCGACATCCCGGTCTTCCACGACGACCAGCACGGCACCGCCATCTGCGTGCTCGCGGCGCTCACCAACGCGCTGCGGGTGGTCGGCAAGAAGCTGGAGGACGTGCGCATCACGATGGCGGGCGCGGGCGCGGCGGGCAACGCGGTGCTCCGGCTGCTGCTGGCGGCGGGCGCCCGCAACGTGATCGTCTGCGACTACCGCGGCGCCATCTCCCGCACCCGCGACGACCTCGACGACTCGCTGCGCTGGATCGCCGAGCACACCAACGCCGAGGGCTACACCGGCGACCTGTGCGGCGCGGTGAAGGGCGCCGACGTCTTCGTGGGGGTCTCGGCCCCGGGCATCCTCACCGGCGCCGACATCGCCACCATGGCGCCGGGCGCGGTGGTGTTCGCGCTGGCCAACCCCGAGCCGGAGGTCGCGCCCGACGACGCCCGCGAGCACGCCGCGGTGGTGGCCACCGGGCGCTCCGACTACCCCAACCAGATCAACAACGTGCTGGCGTTCCCCGGCGTCTTCCGCGGCCTGCTCGACGCGCAGGCCACCCAGGTCACCGAGGATATGCTGCTGGCCGCCGCGGGCGCGCTGGCCGCCGTGGTGACGCCGGAGGAGCTGGGCCCCAACTACATCATCCCGAGCGTCTTCCACCCGGACGTGGCGGGCGCGGTCGCCGCGGCGGTCCGCGAGTCGGCGGGCGGCCGGGCCCGCGGCTTCACCGAGGCCTGACGCTCAGTCGAAGGGCGACCCGGAGCGCGGCCAGAGCGAGCCGTACCACCACAGCACGCCGCCGGTGAGCACCAGCCCGCCCGCCGTCGCCAGCTTGGCCATCAGGTCGAGCGGCGGGCCGGTGAACGGCAGCCGGTGACCCCACGGGCAGTCGTTGCGCACCAGCGTGGAGTCGATCAGCGTGTCGGGCCTCCCGTCGCCCACCGAGTACGCCTCGATCTCCGCGCCGCCGCCGGGGCGGATCTTCACCGTACGGACGATCGCCTTTCTGGCCGGGATGGAGCCGGACGCGACGGTCCTGGAATCGGCGCGTAGGTCGAAGCGGGCGAGCTGGCGGGTCTGGTTGCGCAGGGTGACCCGCACGGTGTTGTGGCGGCAGCCGATGCGGTCGACCGACATCGTGAACGGGTCGCCGCGATCGGGGCTCGGCCAGGGCCACGCCCACGCCGCCACCGGCAGGAGGAAGATCACGCCGATGGGCAGGGCGGCGAGGGCGAGGCGGGCACGGATGCGCACTGCTCCTCCTTGGTTGCAGAGGGTAGCGATCGTTCGCCCCGATCGTGCCCGTATCACTACGTTGCGTAACATGTGGCGGCTGGAGGCGCGAGAATCCCCGTTCCTCCTTCATGATGGATGTATGGCGGAAGCGATCTACGTCGGCGGGTTGCTGGTGGCGACGCCACTTCTCGATGACCCCAACTTCCGGCGTAGCGTCGTGCTCATCCTCGAACACGACCACGACGGCGGCACGCTCGGCGTGGTGCTCAACCGGCCGAGCGAGATCTCGGTGACCCAGGTCCTGCCCGTGTGGGACCCCCTGGTGACCGGGCCGCCGGTGCTGTTCGAGGGCGGGCCGGTGCAGACCGACAGCGCGCTCGCGCTGGCCGCGGTGCCGAGTGGTGAGGAGCCGCTGGGCTGGCGCAGGCTCCACGCGGGCACCGCGGCGGTGTCCAGGCTCGGCACGGTCGACCTGGACGCGCCGCCCGAGATCCTGCAGCACGAGATCGCGCAGATGCGCATCTTCGCCGGCTACGCGGGCTGGACCCCGGGTCAGCTGGAGAGCGAGATAGCCGAGGGGGCGTGGTACGTCGTCGACGCGGAGCCCGGCGACACCTTCCACGCCGATCCGGGTTCGCTCTGGCGCCACGTGCTGCGCCGGCAGCGGGGGGAGCTGGCGTTCGTGGCGAACTGCCCGGACGACCCGACGCTCAACTAGGCGTACTGAACCGCGACGCGCCGTCGAAGATCCTGAAACGGGTGAGGACCTAGGAGTCCCAGCCCGGGCGGAGCGAGCGCTCCACGAGCTGGAGGGTCTCCTCCATGCGGCGGACGATCTCCGGCAGGTCGGCCGGGTCGGCGGGGCAGGTGAGGCCGACCCGCAGGGACGCCATGACGAAGCTCACCACCAGGTGGGGGAGCGGGTTGTCGGCGGGGTCCAGGCCCCTGCGGGCGGCGACGGTCTCGACCAGGCGGCGTTCGGTCTCTATGGCGCGGGCGTAGGCGCTGCTGGCCAGGTGGGGGGTGGCGTCGAGCAGGCGCCGCACCTTGAGGAAGCGCTCGACGTCCTCCGGGGTCGCCTCCTCCATGGTGCGCAGCTGCGCGCGCAGGGCGTGGGTCATGGAGGCGAACGGCGGCTCGCCGGCGGGGCGGGCCGCCAGGGCCTCCAGCATGGTCTCCTCCATCTGGTCGTGGAACCAGAGGATCAGGTGGTCCTTGCTCGTGAAGTAGCGGAAGAAGGTGCGCGGGGAGACGTCGGCGGACCCGGCCACCTGGTCGATGGTCGTCGTGTCGTACCCGTGTTCGAGGAAGAGGTCGAGCGCGGCGTCCACGAGGGCGAGCCGCGTCTTCTCCTTCTTGCGCTCCCGCAGACCCATGCCGGTCATCCCTTCGCCATCCTCATGTCACAGTCTGACACATGTCAGCTGTGAGCGAATAAAACTGGTTTGTCATTTGGCAGTGACTGCCACTACTGTGCCTGAGGCTTTTCGCGACACTTGAGGGGGATTCATGGCTGATGCGAAGACGGTGGACGCGCCGTCGTCGCCGCCGGGCAGGAGCGGGGCCCGCGGCAATCCGTGGCTGGTGCTGCTGGCGGTGAGCCTGGGCGTCATCATGGTGATGCTCGACGGCACCGTGGTCGGCATCGCCAACCCGGTGATCCAGGCCGACCTGGGCGCGACTCTGGCCGAGCTGCAGTGGGTGACCAGCGGCTACCTGCTGGCCCTCGCGGTGTTCCTGATCACCGCGGGCAAGCTGGGCGACCTGTTCGGGCACAAGCGGGTGTTCCTCATCGGTGTCGCGGGCTTCGCCGTCGTGTCGGTGGGCATCGGCCTCAGCGCGGAACTGGCCGAGATCATCCCCGGCGTCTCGCCCGCGGGCGCGCTGATCGGCCTGCGCGTGATGCAGGGCCTGTTCGGCGCGCTGCTGCAGCCCGCCGCGCTGGCGCTGCTGCGGCAGGCGTTCCCCGGGGAGAAGCTTAAGCAGGCGATGGGCGCGTGGGGGGCGATCATCGGCCTGTCCAGCGCCGCCGGTCCGATCGTGGGCGGCGTGCTGGTCGAGAACGTGAGCTGGCAGTCGGTCTTCTTCATCAACGCTCCGGTGGGCGTCATCGCCCTCGTCATGGGCGCGCTGCTCATCGAGAAGAGCCCGATCAAGGTCATGAACAAGATCGACTGGGGCGGCGTGGTCCTGCTGTCCGGCGCCATGTTCGCGCTCGTCTGGTCGATCATCAAGGCGCCCGAGTGGGGCTGGGGCGACTCCACCACGCTCGGCTTCCTGGCCGCCTTCGCGGTGCTCACCGGCGCCTTCATCTTCTGGCAGAACCGGGCCAGGCAGCCGCTGGTGCCGCTGACGCTGTTCGCCAACGCGTCGATCTCCATCGGCACCGTGCTCATGATGATGGTCGCCTTCGCGATGTTCGGCGCCATGTTCTTTCTGGGCTTCTTCTTCCAGGGCACGCACGGGCTGACCCCGCTGGAGGCCGGCGTCCGGATGCTGCCGATGAGTGCGGGCATGATCGTCGCCTCGCCGCTGGCAGGCGTCCTGCTCGGCAAGCTCGGGCCGCGGATCACCATGTCGGCGGGGCTGGTGGTGACCGCGGGGGCGATGTTCCTGATGTCCCAGCTCACCGTGGACGCCACGTTCCTGGAGACCTCGATCCCGTTCGTGGTGCTGGCGTTCGGCATGTCGCCGGTCTTCGTGGGCGCCACCGAGATCATCGTGGGCAACGCCCCCGAGGGGCTCACCGGCGTCGCAGGCGGCGTGCAGCAGTCGGCCATGCAGGTCGGCGGCGCGCTCGGCACCGCCGTCCTCGGCGCCGTCATGGCCGGGCAGATCTCCGACCGGCTCCCCGGCTACCTCGGCCCGGCCGCGCAGGCCATCCCGGCCGACCAGCTCGCGCAGCTGAAGGCGGCGGCCGCGTTCGGCGGGCTCCCGCAGGGCACCCCCGAGCAGATCGCCCACGTCGTGGGCCCGGCCGTCAAGAACGCCTTCATGGACGGCATGAACCTGGCCTTCCTGGTCAGCACCTGCATCGCGCTGCTGACGGCGGTGCTGGCCCTGTTCGTCAAGGCGGGCCGCAAGACGGAGGACGTTCCCGTACACGCCGGATGACCCGCGACAGCCCCCGCCCGCACCGGGCGGGGGCCGTTCTCACCCGCCCGTCCGCCGGGCCTGGCCGCGCTGGAGCGCGCGGGTGAGCTGAGCGGCGACATGGGTCATGCGTACGGACGACCTGGCTTTCCTCCGGCGGGGGCGTTTCCGGGACGGACTTTCGAGGGCGGACATCCTCGGGCATAGACTCAGGGGGGTGAGCACGAAGATCCTGCCAGAGCAAGAAACGCGTCCGAAGACGTCACACGGCGACGGCGACCACGAACGCTTCGCCCACTACGCCGACAAACACAAGATCACCGAGTCGATGGTGACGGGCACGCCGATCCGGGCCCTGTGCGGCAAAATATGGGTGCCCAGCCGCGACCCCAAGAAGTATCCGGTCTGCCCGGAATGCAAAGAGATCTACGAAGGGCTGCCGTCCGGCGGCGAGGGCGACGGCAAGGACCAGTAGCCCGGCCGACCTCAGGCGACGGCTGACTACGATGTTCAGGTGACAGTACCGAAAGCACTCGACGCCCCTCACGAGGCCCCTCGCATCTTCGGCCCCGCGTACCGCACGGCGACCCTGGGCATCCTCCTCGTTATCACGCTGGTCGCCTTCGAGGGCATGTCGGTCAGCGTCATCATGCCGCAGGTCTCCGAAGACCTGCGGGCCCTGAACCTCTACGGGGTCAGCTTCTCCGCCTTCTTCATCGCCAGCCTCTTCGCCACCGTGGTGGCCGGGCTCTGGGCCGACCGGCGGGGCTACGCGCTGCCGTTCCTGGCCGGTCTGCTGCTGTTCGTGCTCGGCATGGCGCTGGCCGGGGCCGCGACGGGCAAGGAGATGTTCCTCGTCGCCCGGGCCGTGCAGGGCCTGGGCGCCGGCCCGACGATCGTGGCGCTCTACGTCATGATCGCCCGGGTCTACCCCCAGGAGGTGCGGCCCCGGGTCTTCGCCGCGCTGTCGGCGGCGTGGGTGCTGCCGTCGATGATCGGCCCGTCCGTGGCGGGCGTCGTCGCGCAGCAGTTCAACTGGCGCTGGGTGTTCTACGGCATCATCCCGCTGGTCGTTCCCGCGCTGGTGATGCTCCTGCCCTCGCTCAGGCGGCCCGCCGACGACCACGAGCCCTCCACCGGGCCGCGCTCGCGCCCGTTCGCCATGACGGTGGCCGCCACCGCCACCGCCGCGGGCGGCGCCGCGCTGCTGTACGGGGTCGAGGAGCTGTCCCGGGCCCCGCTGACGGGCGCCCTGTGGTGCGGGGCCGGGCTGGCGGCTCTCGGGTACGGGCTGATCAGGCTGCTGCCGCCGGCCGCGCTCCGGTTCGGCCGCGGGCTGCCCACCACGGTCATGATGCGGGGGCTGTTCGCCGCCGCGTTCTTCGGCGTCAACGGCTTCATCCCGCTCGCCCTCACCGCCGTCAAGGGGTTCAGCGCCGTCTATGCCGGCATCGCGCTCACCACCGGCTCGCTCGGCTGGTCCGCGGGCTCGTACTACCAGAGCAGGCGCGAGGTCGAGCCGCACCGCAGGATCCGCACCGGCGCGGTGCTCGTGGCGGCCGGCATCGTGCTGTCCGTCGCGGCCGTCGTGCCCGGGGTGAGCGGCTGGGTCGCCGTGCCCGCCTGGATCGTCGCCGGGCTGGGCATGGGGCTGGCGATGCCCACCATCAACGTGACCGCGCTCAAGCAGTCGCCGGTCAACGAGCAGGGCGCCAACAGCGCCTCGCTCTCCGTGACCGACATGCTCGGCTCGGCGCTCGCGCTCGGCATCGGCGGCGCCGTGTCGAACGTCGTCGGCCACTCGCCCAGCCAGATCGCGGCCGGGTTCGGGGTGATCTGCGCGATGCTGGCCACGGTCGGGCTGATCACCGCGGCCCTCGCGGCCCGGGTGGCCGACCACCACACCTGATTCGTCCCTCCAGTCACACCCGCCACGGAACGCCGGACCCGGACCGCCCTGTGGTGATAGACACTCCTCCGCGCCCTGAGGGAAGCGGCTTCGCGGCCTGGTGAAGGGCGAGCCCTGCCCGCACGATCCCGATCGCCGAGCCGGGAGGATCCGATGGAGCGTGATGACCGCGTCCGGACGCGCTGGGACTCGCTGCCGCCCTCCGCGCGCATGTACGGCACTCCCGCCGACCCGGGCCCCCGGCTGCCCCGGAACAGCCTGCGGCGGGTCGCCAGACCCCTCCTGGCCGTCCTGGTCGCGGCCGGGCTGGTGGGCGTGGTCGTCCTCGCGGTGCTCCGGCTCTGGCCCTCGGGCGAGCGGACCACGCCCTTGGCCGACACCCTGGCCGGAGTGCGGCTGTCGCTGCCGACCGGCTGGCGGGAGCTCAAGGAGGCGCCCGTCACCGGGTTCACCTCGTTCGCCCGCCACGACGACGGCGGCCTGGTCATGGTCAAGCCGATGCCGGGCCCGGTGCGCGACCCGGGCGCGAGCGTCAAGGAGGCCGCCGAACGCTACGCGCGGCTCCTGCTGAAGGGCGACCGGGTGAAGGTGGTCGACGACCGGCCGGTCGGCCGGGGGCACACCAGGGCGCTGCGCGCCCAGTACGACGACGTGGTGAACCGTCCCGCGTACCTGCGTGTGACTCTTGTCACCCGCGGCGGGGGAGCGGCGCTCGTCGTCGGCCTGCTCCAGCCGGAGGAGACAGCGGCCAGGAAGGCGCTGGACGAGGTCATGGCGAGCGCCCTATAACGCCCATAGCACGCAGGCGGGCGGTTGGCCAGAATCGAGGTGCACGGCACGTCTTGTCAGTGAGCCGGTCTACCCTTGGGACACTGTGAGAAAGCGAAGCACACGAACCTCAGAGGTGATGCGGTGAGCACCTTCGCCGCATCCCACCTGTCGCCTTCCTATCCCGACCGCGCCGCCTGGGGCACCGCCCCCAAGCTGCGCGCCTGGCAGCAGGAGGCGTTCGACCTCTACTTCAGCCGTGAACCGCGCGACTTCCTCACCGTGGCGACGCCCGGCGCGGGCAAGACCACCTACGCCCTGCGCATCGCCAGCGAGCTGCTCGCCCGCGGGATCGTCCGCGCGATCACGATCGTCACGCCCACCGAGCACCTCAAGCGCCAGTGGGCCGACGCCGCAGGCCGCGTCGGCATCAGCATCGACCCCGAGTTCAAGAACAGCCAGGGCACCACCAGCCGCGATTACACCGGCATCGCCGTGACCTACGCCGCGGTCGCCATGCACCCCGCCCTCCACCGCGCCCGCACCGAGGCCCGCAAGACGCTGGTCATCTTCGACGAGATCCACCACGCGGGCGACGCCAGGTCCTGGGGCGACGGCATCAGCGAGGCGTTCGAGCCCGCCACCCGGCGGCTCCAGCTCACCGGCACCCCGTTCCGCTCGGACGACAACCCGATCCCGTTCGTCACGTACGAGGAGGACGCCGAAGGGCTCAAGCGCAGCCGCGCCGACTACTCCTACGGCTACGGCCCCGCGCTCGCCGACAACGTCGTCCGGCCGGTCATCTTCCTGGCCTACTCGGGCGAGATGCGGTGGCGCACCCGCGCCGGCGACGAGCTCGCCGCGACCCTCGGCACCCCGCTCACCAAGGACCAGCTCTCCCAGGCCTGGCGCGCCGCCCTCGACCCGAAGGGCGACTGGATCCGCCAGGTCATGCACGCCGCCGACCGCCGCCTCACCGAGGTGCGCCGCCACGTGCCCGACGCGGGCGGCCTGGTGATCGCCACCGACCACGAGACGGCCCGCGCCTACGCCCGCCACCTGCGAAGCATCGCCGGCGAGCCCGCCACCGTCGTGCTCTCCGACGACCCCGGCGCGTCCAAGAAGATCAAACAGTTCGCCGCGTCGCAGGACCGCTGGCTGGTCGCCGTCCGCATGGTCTCCGAAGGCGTCGACATCCCGCGGCTCTGCGTGGGCGTCTACGCCACCTCCACCTCCACCCCGCTCTTCTTCGCCCAGGCCGTGGGCCGCTTCGTGCGCGCCCGCAAACGCGGCGAGACCGCCTCGGTGTTCCTGCCCTCGGTGCCCACCCTGATGGGCCTGGCCAACGAGATGGAGACCGAGCGCGACCACGTCCTCAACCGGCGCCCGCCGGAAGACGGCCTCGACGACAGCCTGCTGGAGGCCGCCAACCGCAAGCAGGACACCCCCGACGTCCTCGGCGACGAGCTGCCGTTCGAGACCATGGAGACCTCGGCCACCTTCGACCGGGTGCTCTTCGACGGCGGCGAGTTCGGCACCGGCGCCGAGATCGGCTCCGCCGAGGAGGAGGACTTCATCGGCCTGCCCGGCCTGCTGGAGCCCGACCAGGTGGCCACGCTCCTGCGTAAACGCCAGTCCGAGCAGCAGGCCGCCAAGCGCAAGCAGCCCGCCGAGCCCAAGGAGACCCTGGCCCCGCACGAACGCATCGCCGAGCTGCGGCGCGAGCTCAACGGCCTGGTCGGCGCCTGGAACCACCGCACCGGCCAGCCCCACGGTGTCATCCACGCCGAGCTGCGCCGATCCTGCGGCGGGCCGCCCATCGCGCAGGCGACCGCCGAGCAGATCCAGGAACGCATCGACCTCATCCGGCGCTGGGCGACCCAGCGCCGGTAGGGCTAGCGCGGAGCGCCGCCGGTGACGGCGGCGCTCCGCGACCCTATGCGTTTGGCAACAGAGCAGTAGCCTTCCGTTAGAAAACGCGCGGGATCGGCAACACTTCCGATGGGCTGCCTTACCGGAGATCCAGAGGGACGTGCTCATGTCGCCAGAGGCCACGGGAAGGGCGATGCTCGGCGTGTCGTCCGGCCTCTTCTCCAACGCGGTCGTCATCCGGCTGAGCGGCGAGATCGACGCGTACGGGCTTCCGATGCTGCGGGAACACCTGACGCGCGTCTGGGACCTGTCGCCCACCCCGTACCTCATCCTCGACCTGCAAGCCGTCGGGTTCTGCGACTCGATGGGCATGAACGAACTGCTCGACATCATGCACCGGTGCGAGGCGCGCGAGACCCGGCTGCTGCTGGGCGGCGTGCAGGGGGTGATGGCGCGGGTGCTGTCCATCACCGGGCTGCGCAACGCCTTCGAGGTCTTCGACACCATGGACGAGGCTCTGCGTCACGCCGCAGTCCGCGGCTGACCTTCTTCCGACACCGTCTGCTCCGCGGGTAGAGATCTTTTCTTCCTGGGCGGAGGAAGGTCTCCGGGCTCTTGACTCGTACATTATCTCCGCGTTGCGAAGCCTGTACTCTACGTGACCGGCGGTGCCGCAGGGGTGCCGCGTTACCGTGGAGAGGTGCCAGAGGTGAGCCTGTATTTGCCAGAGGACGTGAAGCAGAAGGTCGCGGAGGCGGCCCGGGTGCGTGACATGTCCGAAGAGGAGTACATGCGCGAGGCCATCGAGCGGCGGGTGGGCGAAGACGTCTTCGTGCAGCACCGGCAACCCACGCTGCCGGTGTTCGAGCTGAGCAAGGAGCCGCTGACCGCGGAGCGCGTCGACGAGATCCTCAAGGAGGGCTTCGGCGAGGACGGGCGCGACTGATGCTCGTCCTCGACACCAGCGGCCTACTGGCGGCTATAGACCCCGGACAGCCGCTGCACAAGGAAGCCCGTGAAGTGCTCTTCGGCGAGCGAGGGCTGATCCTCCTGTCCCCGTACGTGCTCGCGGAGGCCGACTACATGATCCTCAAGCTCGCGGGAGCCCGCCGCGAGCTCGAGTTTCTGCGGAGTGTGGCCGACGGGTCCTACGAGATGATCTGCATGTCGCCGCTGGAAGTGCAGGGAGCGGTCGACATCGTGGAGCGGTACTCCGACATGGAGATCGGGCTGACCGACGCGTCCGTCGCACTCGTCGCCGCGCGGCATCGGACCACGCGGGTGCTGACGCTCGATCAGCGGCACTTCCGGGCGATGAAGCCGCTCTACGGCGACGCGTTCACCGTGTTGCCGGCGGACGTGAACTGACCGGCGGGGTCAGCGGACGACCGGGGCGCCGTGGAGGATGGCGCCGGCGGCTTGCAGCTCCGCCACCGCGGCGTCCGTCGTCTGCTTGGAGACCCCGGCGGTGAGGTCGAGGAGGACGCGGACGGCGAAGCCGTGCTCGACAGCGTCGAGGGCGGTGGCGCGGACGCAGTGGTCGGTGGCGATGCCGACGATGTCGATGTCGCGCACGCCGCGTTCGCGCAGCCAGTCGGCCAGCTCCACGCCGTCGCCCGACTTGCCCTCGAAGCCGCTGTAGCCCGCGTCGTGGGCGCCCTTGCTGAACACCTCGTCCACCGCCGAGGTGTCGAACGCCGGGTGGAACTCGGCGCCGGGCGAGCCGGCCACGCAGTGGGCCGGCCAGGAGGAGACGTAGTCGGGCTCGTCGGCGAAGTGGGAGCCCGGGTCGACGTGGTAGTCGCGGGTGGCCACCACGTGGTCGTAGCGGTGTTCGGCCAGGTGTTTGGTGATCTCGGCCGCAACCTCGGAGCCGCCCGCGACGGCGAGGCTGCCTCCCTCGCAGAAGTCGTTCTGCACATCGACGATGATCAGCGCCCTACCCATAGGCCCCACGATACGTCAGACGAACTCGGTGGGGATCGCCGCGTATCCACGGCCGAGGTGGAGGGCGTCCTGGGGCAGCCGGGTGATCGCCTCGGCGTGCCGGGCCCGGGCCTCGGAGAGCGGTTCGCGGCCGATGATCTCACCGTCGCGGACCAGCGCGGAGAGCAGGGGGATGCCGCCCTCGGGCGCCAGCCCGGAGGTGGTGATCAGCTCGGAGTCGTAGCGGCCCGACTCGTCCAGCAGGCGGTAGGCCTGCTTGCGCCCGCCGCGCGACGGCTTGCCCACCGACCGCTTGGCCACCGGCTCCAGCTTGCCGAGCCTGGTCTCGCGCGCCACCAGCTTGTAGACCAGCGCCGCCGTGGGCACTCCCGAGCCGGTCACCAGGGAGGTGCCGACGCCGTAGCCGTCGACCGGGGCGGCGGCCAGCGCGGCGATCGCGTACTCGTCCAGGTCGGAGGTGACCAGGATGCGGGTGTTGAAGGCGCCGAGCGCGTCGAGCTGCTCCCGGACCTCCTGGGCGGCGGCGGACAGGTCGCCGGAGTCGATGCGGACCGCGCCCAGCTTGTCGCCGGCCAGGTCGACCGCGGTGTGCACGGCCTCGGCCACGTCGTAGGTGTCGACGAGGAGGGTGGTGTCGAGGCCGAGCGAGGCGATCTGGGCCTCGAACGCCTGCCGTTCGGAGTCGTGCAGGAGCGTGAACGCGTGCGCGGCCGTGCCGGCCGTGGGGACGCCGTACAGCCGCCCGGCCTCCAGGTTGGAGGTGGAGGCGAACCCGGCGAGGTAGGCGGCGCGGGCGGCGGCCACCCCGGCCCGCTCGTGCGTGCGGCGCGAGCCCATCTCGATGAGCGGCCGCCGGCCGGCCGCGTTCACCATCCGGGAGGCGGCGGAGGCGATCGCGCAGTCGTGGTTCAGCACCGACAGGATCAGGGTCTCCAGCAGGACGGCCTCGGCGAAGGTGCTCTCCACGACCATGATGGGCGAGCCGGGGAAGTACAGCTCGCCCTCGCGGTAGCCGTAGACGTCGCCGGAGAACCGGTAGTCGGCCAGGAACGCCAGGGTCGGTTCGTCGACCACGCGATGCTCCCGCAGGAAAGCGAGTTCCGCGTCACCGAAACGGAAGTGTTCCAGCTCGTCGAGGACACGTGCCGTGCCCGCGACCACCCCGTATCTGCGTCCTCCCGGCAGGTGTCGGGCGAAGACCTCGAAGACCGCCCGCCGGTGCGCGGCCCCGCTTCTGAGGGCCGCCTGCAGCATCGTCAGCTCATAGTGATCTGTGAGCAACGCCGTGCTCATGGTCATCGTCACGCGTTCGAGACTACGGCCCACATAGGGCAGACTCATGCATGTGGGTAGCACAGCTCCAATGACCGTCGAGCGTCCTTCGCAGGACGTCCGGCCCGAGCTGCCGTGGGTGACGATCGTCTGGAACGACCCGGTCAACCTCATGTCCTACGTGACCTACGTCTTCCAGACCGTCTTCGGCTACACCCGGGAGAAGGCCGAGAAGCTGATGTTGGACGTTCACCACAAGGGCAAGGCCGTCGTGTCCAGCGGGACACGCGAGGAGATGGAGCGCGATGTGCAGATTCTCCACTCCTACGGCCTCTGGGCGACGGTCCAGCCGGATTCGGTCAAGTAAGGCGGCACTGGTGAGTTCGGGGTTCTCCGCGGGGCGGGGCGGCGCGGTCGTCGCGAGGTTCGACGCCGCCGAGGTCTCGATCCTGCGTTCGCTCGTCTCGATGGTGCTCGGGCTGGTCTCGCCAGGCGAGACCAGCGACGACCCGCTGGAGCGGGCGCTGGGCATCGGCGACGGCCGGCCGCCGTCCGATCCGGTGCTGGCGCGCCTGTTCCCGTCGGCGTACGAGGACGAGCAGGAGGCGACGGAGTTCCGCCGCTACACCGAGGCGACGCTCCGCGACGGCAAGCGCGCCGACGCCCAGACCCTGCTGGAGACCGCCGGGCCGGGCCGGGTGGAGCTCACGCCCGAGCAGGCCCAGGCGTGGCTGCGCGCGCTCAACGACGTCCGCCTCACGCTCGGCACCCGCCTGGAGGTGACCGAGGAGATCCACGCGGAGCTCGAGTCGATGTCGGAGGACGACCCGCGCTATCCCGCGTTCGTGACTTACGACTGGCTCACCTACCTGCAGGACAGCCTGGTCCGCGCGCTCTGGTAACTTCCGCAGCATGCTGACCATCTCGAGGGAACTGGCTGACAAGATCATCGCTCATGCCCGTGCCGATCATCCGGACGAGGCGTGCGGCGTGATCGCCGGGCGGAACGGCGTCCCGGAGCGGTTCATCCCGATGGAGAACGCCGAGCGCTCGCCGACCTTCTACCGTTTCGACTCGATGGAGCAGTTCCGGGTCTGGCGGGAGATGGACGAGCGCGATGAGGAGCCGGTGGTCATCTACCACTCCCACACCGCCACCGAGGCGTACCCGTCGCGCACGGACGTCTCATACGCGTCCGAGCCGAACGCCCACTACGTCCTGGTCTCGACCAGGGACGAGAACGACATCGAGTTCCGCTCGTTCCGGATCCTGGACGGGGAGATCACCGAGGAAGAGGTAAGGTTCATCCCATGATGGGCTGGCCTGTGCAGAGTTTTCTCTTCGCGCACACTCCGGCTGTCATCCTGTACGACTGTCGTCGGCCCTGATCAGGGCCTGAGCAGGAATTGCCAGACACCTGTCGGCGTTGCATGCCGATGGGGACGACGACCAGATCGAGGAGATAGACAGCGATGGCCATCGAGGTTCGCATTCCGACCATCCTGCGTAACTACACCGACGGCGCCAAGGCCGTCAGCGCCGAAGGCGCCACCCTGGACGAGCTGATCGCCAACCTGGAGTCCCGCCACCCCGGCATCAAGAACCGCCTCGTCGACGACAACGGCCTGCGCCGCTTCGTCAACGTCTACCTGAACGACGAGGACGTGCGCTTCCTCGGCGGGCTCAGCACCAAGGTCTCCGACGGCGACACGATCACCGTGCTCCCGGCCGTAGCCGGCGGGTGACATGCGGTTCGAATCGCTGACCGACTCGGTCGGCCGCACGCCGATGGTGGGGCTGCCGCGTCTTTCCCCCTCGGCCGACGTGCGCGTCTGGGCCAAGCTGGAGGACCGCAACCCCACCGGCTCCATCAAGGACCGCCCCGCGCTCTGGATGGTCGAGCAGGCCGAGAAGGACGGCCTGCTCACCCCCGGCTGCACCATCCTGGAGCCGACCAGCGGCAACACCGGCATCTCGCTCGCCATGGCGGCCAAGCTCAAGGGCTACCGCCTGGTGTGCGTCATGCCGGAGAACACCTCCGAGGAGCGCCGCCAGCTCCTGCGCATGTGGGGCGCGGAAATCATCTCCTCGCCCGCGGCGGGCGGCTCCAACGAGGCGGTACGGGTCGCCAAGGGCCTGGCCGAGACCAACCCCGACTGGATCATGCTCTACCAGTACGGCAACCCCGCCAACTGGCGCTCCCACTACGAGACGACCGGCCCGGAGATCCTCGAGGACCTGCCGACCGTGACCCACTTCGTGGCGGGCCTGGGCACCACCGGGACCCTCATGGGCGTCGGCCGGTTCCTGCGCGAGCAGGTGCCCGGCGTGCAGATCGTGGCCGCCGAGCCGCGCTACGGCGAGCTGGTCTACGGGCTGCGCAACGTGGACGAGGGCTTCATCCCCGAGCTGTACGACGAGTCGGTGCTGACCACCCGGTTCTCCGTCGGCTCGGGCGACGCGCTGCGCCGCACCCGCGAGCTGCTGGAGTCCGAGGGCATCTTCGCCGGCGTGTCCACCGGCGCGGCCCTGCACGCCGCCCTGGGCGTCGCGCGCAAGGCCGTCAAGGCGGGCGAGCGGGCCGACGTGGTGTTCGTGGTGGCCGACGGCGGCTGGAAGTACCTGTCGACGGGCGCGTACGAAGGAACCCTCGAAGAGGCGGAGGAGCGGCTCGAAGGCCAGCTCTGGGCCTGATCTCGGACGTGAGAAAGGGGCGGCCACCCGGCCGCCCCTTTTCCGTGTTCGTCAGTTGAACAGCACGCGCACCGAGAACGTCACTTCGGTGTCGGTGTGCTTGCCGCTGATGCCGACGGCGCGCAGCACCTCCGTGTTCGCCTTCTCGTCGCCCTGCATGTTCGGCAGGTAGAGATGCTCCACCTTGTCCAGGTCCACGAACAGGCCGTAGGTGGCCGCGCCCGCGTCCGGGATGGCGGTCTGGAAGGTCTCGCTCTCGCCGAGGGTGCCCTCCGCCGCCAGCTGCTTGGCGTACTCGTCGGTCGAGGCCAGGGTGAACACCCCGTCACCGGCGACCTTGCCGATCGGGAGCTGCTGGCCCTGGGCGGCCATGCGCTGCTGCACCCGGTCCACGATGGCCTGGACCTGGGCGGGGTCGCCGGCGATCCGCACCCCGGCCTTGAACTGCTGGGTGTCCAGGCCCTCGCTGTCGAGGACGACGGTGAGGTTCCGGCCCACCAGCGTGGCGATGTCGTTCGGGATCGCGAGCCCGAGCTGGCTCTGCGCCTGCCGCAGGAAGTTCTGGAACTCCGGGTTCGATCCGGCCGACTTCTCGATCTCGGCCCACTGCCGGCTGATCATCTTGTCCAGGCCGGAGATCGTGAACGCGCCCGCGGTGGAGGCGGGCAGCGCGGCCAGGTCCGCCGTGGCCAGGTCTTCGCCGCCGGTCAGGCCGCTGGCGCCGCGCAGCACCCCGGCGACCTCCACGTACGAGCCGTCGAAGCGGAGCGCGCCGATGAACCGGGCGTTCTTGATCTGCTCGAACGCCTGCTGCTGGTCGGGCTTGATCGCGCCGGGCGCCACCTCGGCGAGCTTGCCCGCGTCCGTCCAGAACGACAGCACCCCCTGCTCGCCGAAGGCGCGCAGGTCGTCGCTGAAGTTCGCGTCGGAGGCGAGCGTCGTCTCCGCGGCGGCGAACTTGTCGGCGAGCTCCTGGTTCTTGGCGAAGAGGGCGTAGTCCTCGCGGAAGGCCAGGCCGTACTCGCCGTCGCCCATCATCTTGGCGATGCCGGTCTTGGCCGTCTCCACGTCCTTGACCTGGACCGCCACCACGGCCTCGGGCTCGTCGCCGCCGGGCACCATGCCGACACCGATCCGGCTCCCGAGCCACGGATCGACGTCCTGGGCGTAGTCGACGTCCTTGAGGTCGCTCTGGTTCTCCTTCAGCCAGTCGAAGAGCGCCTTGCGCGGGTCGTCGCCCTGGAAGGTGTCCCGGGTGGCGGAGAACTTCTGCGCGATCTGGAACAGGGCCAGCTTCTGGTTAGCCGCCGGGTCGAGGTCGAGGCGGGCGTAGGCGACGGTGTCGGCGGGCAGCACGTCGTGCGGCTGGGTGCCGCCGCCGCCCAGGTACGAGGCGACCGCCCAGGCGCCGCCGCCGAGGAGGATCACGGAGAGCGCCGCCGCGACGGCGACGATCCAGCCCTTGCGGCTCTTCTGCGGGCCCTGGGGGCCCTGGTTCTGCCAGCCGAGCTGTTCCTGCGAGCCGTAGCCCTGCTGGGGGTAGCCCTGCTGCGGGTAAGCCTGCTGCTGGCCGTAGCCCGGCTGCCCGTAGGGGGGCTGCTGGCCGTACTGCGGCTGCTGTCCGTAGGGGGCCTGCTGTGCCTGCTGCCCGTAGGGGGCCTGCTGCCCGTACTGGGCCTCCTGGCCGTACTGGGGCTGCTGGCCGTACTGGGCCTCCTGCCCGTACTGGGGTTGCTGGCCGTATGCCGGTTGCTGCCCGTACTGCGGCTGCTGACCGTACTGCGGCTGGCCCTGCTGCGGCTGGCTGTAGGGGGCCTGCTGCTGGTACGGCTGCTGCGGGGGATACGGCTGCCCGTGCGACATCGGTGTCGGCGGTGGGTTCTCGGGCTGCGGCTCCTGATTCCACCGGTACGCCGTCGTCCGGTCAGGATCCTGCCCCGGTGGGGGATTATTCGCAGACATCACTCAACTCACAGTGTGGACATTTCAAACCAGAGAGAACGTAGCTGATGTTGCTAGACCCGCGCTTGCAATGCGCTGAAGAGTGAACCCCGCCCCGATTCGCGCCATCTCATGTCGTAAAGTAGTGACCTACTAGAACATAGTTCCGTAGTTGAGGCAGGGCGGATGACCAAGTTCGACGAGGCCACGCAGGCGATCCGGGTCGACGAGACGACCTACGACGTCTGCCTCGACCCCGGCTACCAGATCGGCGGCCCCCTCAACGGCGGTTACCTGATGGCCGTGCTCCTGCGGGCGGTGGTCGACGACTCGCCGTTCGCGCACCCGGTCAGCACCGCCGCCCAGTTCCTCAAGGCCCCCGTGCCCGGGCCCGCCACCGTACACCTCGATCGCATCAAGACCGGCAAGACGGCCGCGTTCACCCGCGCCACCCTCGTCCAGGACGGCGTCCCGCAGATCGAGACCCTCGTCACCACCGCCACGCTGACGAACGCCGAGCCGGTCTACGCCGACGGGCCCGCGCACCCCATGCCGCCGCTGGAGGAGTGCGTCAAGCTGCCCGACCCCAAGCCCGAGTCGAACATGAACATGAACGCCCAGGTGGACCTCGTGTTCGACCCCCCGACCCTCGGCTGGTTCACCGGCGAGCCCACCGGCAGGCCCGAGACGCGCGCCTACTTCCGGATGGCCGAGCCGCAGGACCCCGACCCGTACGTGCTGGCCGTGGCCGTGGACGCGCTGCCGCCCGTGGTGTTCTCCGCCGGCCAGCGAGGCTGGGCGCCGACCGTCGAGCTCACCTGGCACATGCGCGCCATGCCCGCCCCCGGCTGGCTCACCGTCATCGCGAGCGGCCGGCTCATCGCCGACGGCTGGTTCGACGAGGACGCCGAGGTGTGGGACTCGCAGGGCCGCCTGGTCGCCCAGTCGCGTCAGATCGCACGGGTGGGGCGCGGGTGACACGCGCGCTGTGAGCATTCTTACGCAGTGAAGACTGCGCAGGTCGCCTACGCTCTGAAGCGTGCCGGACGCGAGTATAGGGATCTTCGACAGCGGGGTGGGCGGCCTGACGGTCGCCCGGGCGATCATCGATCAGCTGCCGCACGAGTCCATCACGTACGTGGCGGACACGGCCCGCCAGCCGTACGGGCCGAAACGCATCGCCGAGGTGCGCGCCTACGCGCTGGAGGTGATGGACCACCTCGTCGCCGACGGCGTCAAGATGCTCGTGATCGCCTGCAACAGCGCCAGCGCCGCCGTGCTGCGCGACGCCCGCGAGCGCTACGACGTGCCCGTCGTCGAGGTGATCCAGCCCGCCACCCGGCGGGCGGTGCGCGCCACGCGTAACGGCAGGGTCGGCGTGATCGCCACCCGGGCCACGATCGAGTCGATGGCCTACCACGACGCCTTCACCGCCGCCCCCGACGTCCGGCTCACCGGCGTGGCCGCCCCACGCCTGGTCGAGTACGTCGAGCGCGGCGAGACGATGAGCAGCGAGCTCATCGAGGCCGTCCGCGGCTACCTGGCGCCCGTCCAGGAGGCCGGATGCGACACGCTCATCCTCGGCTGCACCCACTATCCGCTGCTCACCGGCGCCATCTCCTACGTCGCCGGCGACGGCGTCACGCTGGTGTCCAGCGCGGACGAGACGGCCAAGGACGTCTACCGCATCCTCCACGACCGCGGCCTGGCGGCCGGCGGCGAGGCCACCCCCCGGCACCGCTTCCGCGCCACCGGCGACTCCACGCTCTTCGCCCGGCTCGGACGCCGCTTCCTGGGTCCGGAGATCGACGCGGTCGAAGTCGCTCCAGTGGGGGGTACCACCGTCATGGGAGGCCCGCATGAAAGTGACCATCATCGGCTGTTCGGGAAGCTTTCCCGGCCCTGACAGCCCCGCTTCCTGCTACCTCGTCGAGGCGGAGGGCTTCCGGCTGCTGCTCGACTTCGGCAGCGGCTCCCTGGGCGTGCTCCAGCGCTTCATCGGCCTGTACGACGTCGACGCGATCTTCCTGTCCCACCTGCACGCCGATCACTGCCTCGACCTGTGCGGCTACCACGTGGCCCGCACCTACGGCCCCGCCGCCCCGTACCCGCGGGTCCCCGTCCACGCGCCCGCCGACGCCCCGCGCCGGCTCGCCGCCGCCTACGGCATGCCCGAGGAGCCCGGGCTGGAGACCGCCTTCGCGTTCGCCCGGCTCGCGCCCGGCACCATCGAGGCGGGCCCGTTCCGGGTGACCTCCGCGCTGGTCAACCACCCCGTGGAGGCGTACGGGTTCCGCGTCGAGTACGGCGGCCGGAGCGTCACCTACTCCGGCGACACCGGCGAATGCCCCGAACTGGTCAAGCTGGCCGAGAACACCGACCTGCTGCTCTGCGAGGCGTCCCTGCTGCACAGGCCCGACCTGCCCGTCGGGCTCCACCTGTCCGGCAAGCAGGCGGCCGAGCACGCCGCCGAGGCCGGGGCCGCCCGGCTCGTCCTCACCCACCTCGTCCCCTGGAACGACGAGGCCGACGTGCTCGACGACGCCACCAGGGGCGGCTTCACCGGGCCCGTCGAACTGGCCCGCAGCGGCGCCGCCTACACCCTGGCGTGAGCCCCGCGGACGCGGGGATAGGGTGATCTGCATGTCGCGACAGGATGGCCGTAACCCCGACCAGCTCCGCCCCGTCACCATCACCAGAAACTGGCTCGCTCACGCGGAGGGGTCCGTCCTGGTGGAGTTCGGCCAGACGAAGGTGCTGTGCGCCGCGTCGGTCCAGGACAGCGTGCCGCGCTGGCGGCGCGGCAGCGGCGAGGGCTGGGTCACCGGCGAGTACGCGATGCTCCCGCGCGCCACCAACACCCGCAACGACCGCGAGTCCGTACGCGGCAAGATCGGCGGGCGCACCCACGAGATCTCCCGGCTGATCGGCCGCTCCCTGCGCGCCTGCGTCGACTACAAGGCCCTCGGCGAGAACTCGATCCTGCTCGACTGCGACGTCCTCCAGGCCGACGGCGGCACCCGCACCGCCGCCATCACCGGCGCCTACGTCGCGCTCGCCGACGCCGTCGCCTGGATGAAGGAGCGCAAGATGTGCCCCGGCGACCCGCTCATCGGCTCGGTGTCGGCCGTCTCCGTGGGCGTCGTCGGCACGGTGCCGATGCTCGACCTCTGCTACGTCGAGGACGTCGCCGCCGAAACCGACATGAACGTCGTCATGACCGGCGAGGGCACCTTCGTCGAGGTGCAAGGCACCGCCGAGGGCGCGCCCTTCGACCGCGAGAAGCTCGACCGGCTGCTCGACCTCGCCGTCGCCGGGTGCGAGGAGCTCACGCTCATCCAGCAGGAGGCGCTGTCGGCATGAGGATCCTGCTCGCCACCCGCAACCCCGGCAAGATCGCTGAGCTGCGGCGCATCCTCACCGGGTTCGACGTCGTGGGGCTGGAGGAGTTCCCCGCCATCGGCGACGTGGCCGAGACCGGCGTCACCTTCGAGGAGAACGCGCTGCTCAAGGCCCGCGAGGTGGCCAGGCAGTCCGGGCTGCCCGCGGTGGCCGACGACTCCGGGCTCTGCGTCGACGTGCTCAACGGCATGCCCGGGGTGTTCTCCGCGCGCTGGTCCGGCAAGCACGGCGACGACCGGGCCAACCTCGACCTGCTGCTCGCCCAGGTGTCCGACGTGCCCGACGACCGGCTCACCGCCCACTTCACCTGCGTGGCCGCGCTCGCGCTGCCGTCAGGGGAGTCCAGGGTCGCCGAGGGCGTGCTCGCCGGGCGGCTGGTGCGGACGCCGCGCGGGTCCGGCGGTTTCGGCTACGACCCCATCTTCGTGCCCGACGGCGAGACCCGTACCACCGCCGAGCTGACGGCCGAGGAGAAGGACGCGATCAGCCATCGCGGCCGCGCCTTCCGCGCCCTCGCCCCCGTCGTCCGCGAGCTGCTGTAACCTCCGCGAGCCCTTCCGGTCGGAGGCGTCTGCGAGGTGCTGTAACCCCAGCCCGCACCTTTCCGTCCGGAGGTCTCCGCGGGCTGGTGTGGCCCTCGCGCGCGCCTTCTGGGCCGGAGGCGTAGCGTCGGTGGTGTGCACAGTGACTCGGCCGCGCCCGTCTGGGCGGGCGCGCTGGCAGGCATCGTCGCGGGCGGCGTGGCGCTCGGCGTCGCGCAGCTCGGCGCGGGGCTGGTACGGGCGGAGGCGTTCCCGGTCGTGGCCGTGGGCGACTGGGTGGTCGACCTCTCGCCGGCGCCGCTGAAGGACTTCGCCATCCGGACGTTCGGCGAGAACGACAAGAACGTCCTCATCGGGGGCGTGCTCGTGCTGCTCGCCCTGGCCGCGGCCCTGATCGGGGTGGCGGCCCGGCGTCGTCCCGGGTACGGGGCCGCGGGGCTGGCGGCGTTCGGCGTGGTGGGACTGGTCGCGGTGCTCACCAGGCCGGGCGCGGTGGTGTTCGACGCGCTGCCGACCCTGGTAGGGGTGGCCGCGGGCGTCTGGACTCTGACCTGGCTCCTCCGCCGCGCCACTCCCGGATGGGTGGGTGGTGGCTCGCCCGCGTCCGGAACCCTTCCCGGCCCGGAGCCCCGAGGTTCTGCTCCGGCGGACGGCGGCTCGCCCGCGTCCGCTTCTCAGGAGGACGCTTCCGGAGGCCGCCCGGGTTCTCATGATCTCGGGGGTGTGGAGCGGCCCGCCGTCATGCGGGCTCCCGGGGTGTCGTACGTGTTCGACCGGCGGCGGCTGCTCACCGGGGCGGCCGGGGGAGTGGTGGCCGCCGGGGCCGCGACCTTCCTGGGCCGTTCGCTCAGCGGGGCGCGCACGGTCGGCGCGGCGAGAACCGGCATCAAGCTGCCCGCCCCGGCCGAACCGGTGCCGCCCCTTCCTGCCGGGGCCGACCTGAAGATCCCCGGGCTGTCCCCGTTCGTCACCCCGAACGCCGACTTCTACCGGGTGGACACCGCGCTCATCGTCCCCCAAGTGGACCCGCGGGCCTGGACCCTGCGCGTGCACGGCCTCGTCGGCCGCCCGATCGAGATCACGTACGACGACCTGCTCAGACGCCCGCTCATCGAGGCGGACATCACCCTCGCCTGCGTCTCCAACGACGTCGGCGGGCCGTACGTGGGCAACGCCCGGTGGCTCGGCGCGCGGATGGCGGACCTGCTGCGCGAGGCGGGCGTCCGTCCCGAGGCCGACATGCTGCTGTCCACGTCCCAGGACGGTTTCACCTGCGGCACCCCGGTGGACGTGGTCATGGACGGGCGGGACGCGCTGTTCGCCGTCGCGATGAACGGGGAGCCGCTCCCGGTGGACCACGGCTTCCCGGTGCGGCAGGTGGTGCCCGGTCTGTACGGGTACGTCTCGGCCACCAAGTGGGTGGTGGACATCAAGGTGACCAGGTTCGACACCGATCAGGCGTACTGGACGCCGCGCGGCTGGGCGGCCCGCGGGCCGATCAAGACGCAGTCCCGGATCGACGTCCCCAGGGCGGGGGCCACGCTGCCGGTGGGCCGCACCACGATCGCGGGCGTCGCCTGGGCGCAGCACACCGGCGTCGACGCGGTGGAGGTGCGGGTCGACCGGGGCGTGTGGCGGGAGGCCCGGCTCGCGCAGGTGCCCGGCCCGGACACCTGGCGGCAGTGGGCGCTCGACTGGGACGCCACGCCGGGCGACCACACGATCGAGGTACGGGCGACGGACGCGGCCGGGCGCACCCAGACCGCGCAGCGCACCCCGGTGGCCCCGGACGGCGCCTCGGGGTGGCACACGATCGACGTCCACGTGGGCTGACGCATCGCCCGTATATGAGGGCATTTGTGCTGGTAGACAGCCCGTACGAGCCGAGAATCTTCCCGGCTTTCGCCCCTCCGCCGCGGTCGCCGCCCCTACGATCGGTCGTCGAGCACTGACAGGAGGCAGGACGTGTCCCGCGACCGCAAATCCAGCGTCCGGTGGGTCCTACCCGAGGGGCAGTACAACCCCGTTGTCGCCGACGGGGTGCGGTGGCTCGACTACGAGAACGCCGCCACCCCCGGCCCGCCCGACGCCGAACCGGCCAACCCACCTCCACCCGACTCCGACCAGACCGATTCCGGCGAGGAAAGCCGCCAGGTTCCCCGCCGCACACCCGCCCACCCGGAAACCCGCCACACACCCGTCCATCCGGAAATTTCCCACCCGGCCGACCCTTCGGCCAGCGTGAACGCCGACTTCCCGCACCCCGGCCCGCACGCCGAGTCACATAACGGGCAGTTGGGGCCGACACGCTGGGGCAGCGCCTCCATGCAAGCCGGAGGGGCTGTTCCTCACGGCGAAGGAGCTTCAGAGCTCTCGCCCATGTGGGGTTTGGTCCAGGGGGAGGGCGCCTCGCCCGAGGGAGGGGTTGTTCCGCCTGTTGACGCCGGTTCTGATCGTTCGGGCACGTGGGATCAGTGGGCCGGTGTGGACGCACTGGACGCCGACGCTCCGCTCAACGGGCGGCAGGGTACGGAAGCGCCTGCCTGGCGGGGTGGTGAAGGTTCTGACGGTGCCGGGGGAGAGCCGGCGGCCGGGTGGCCGGGGCTGCTGGAGCAGGGGGATGAGGCCGGACTAGGTGCTGCCGGGGTGCTGGGGGCGCTGGGGTTGCCTGTCGGCGGGGGACCGGAAGGGGACGGCTCGCCCGCCGCTGGGCCGGTCATCCCGCCGGTGGAGTTCCTGATGAACCTGGCCATGCCCGCCGCGACGGACGCGGAGACCAGGCGGGGCGTCGCGGACTACGACTGGTTCGACTGGCCGCACCGGCCGCCGAGACTCGCCGAGAGCAGACCGTACGACGCGCCGGGCGGGCTGGCGCGGCCGGACCCGCAGGTCGAGCAGGACCTGGTGCTGGCGGTGGAGCCGGGGGTCCGGTTCCCCGACCCGCGCGGCACGTGGGTGCGGCTGATCAACGGCGGCGGCCCGGCCGACGACCCGTTCCGGGCCTCGAACGCCGCCGACTGCGCGCTGTCCGTGCTGTCCACCTGGCACGGCGAGCCCGCCGCCGCCGCGCCGCGCACTCCCGGGTACGACGCCATCGGCCGGCCGCTGCTGACCGGCGAGACGGGCAGCACCGCCCGGATGGAGCGCTGGGCCGGGCAGCGCTTCCAGTACGCCGGGCAGGGGCGGCACGCGTACCCGATGCTCGCCCACCGCCTGCGCGAGGCCGGGCACGGTGCGTCGGCGATCATCGTGGTCCGCTGGCCCGCCGGCGGGTCGCACGCCTGGAACGCGGTCAACTACCAGGACGAGATCATCTGGATCGACGCCCAGCGGGGGCACATGGCCGTCGAACCCCTCTACACCACCGTGACCGGGGTGTTCTGCATCATCCTCGACAGGCAGGGGCAACCGCGATGAACCTGGACCAGGCCAGGGCGCTGGCGGAGGAGTACTTCAACGGGGTCCGCCCGGCGGAGGAGGCGCTGCCGGTCGGGATCTACGGGTTCGGCGACGGGTACGTGGCGTGGGCGCGGGAGCCGGAGCCCGACGACCCGGCCCGGCTGCCGGACACGATCGGCGGCGGGTGCGTGGTCATCGACAAGTCGTCGGGCGAGGTGGTGGCCCGTCCTCTGCTGGATCCCGAGTCGGTCGCGGACCTCTGGCCCGGCCGCCACCCTCGCTGAGGCGGGGCCGGGCGCCGCCCCCATCGACGCCCGGCCCGCAGCGGAACTCCCTCTATCCGCTTTCGGTCGCGAATAACCGCATTTATCCGGATTCGGGGGGTGTCAGCTTGCCGCCAGCGACGCCACGATGGACGCCCTGGCCGCCCGCCGCCCCGGCAGGACCGCGGCCACCACCCCGGCCACGCCCGACAGCAGCACGAACAGCCCGATCTGCCCCAGCGGCGCCGAGAAGATCGCCCCCGGCAGCATCGCCCGGACGGCCGCCCAGCCGAACACCAGGCCGAGCGTCACCCCGACCACCGCGCCGATGACCCCCAGCACCAGCGCCTCGACCGACAACATCCGCCGCAGCTGCGGCCTGGTCAGCCCGAGCGCCCGCAGCAGCGCCGACTCCCTGGTCCGCTCGTGCACCGACAGGGAGAGCGTGTTGGCGATGCCCAGCAGCGAGATGAGGATCGACAGCCCGAGCAGCCCGGTGATGATCATCAGCAGCATGTCCAGCGTCTCCTCGAACTCCCCGCGCACCTCGGTCGCGCTCTGCATCCGGACCGTCGGGTACGGGTCGATGGCCGCCTTCACGACCGCCCGCGCCTGGTCGGCGGAGACCCCGTCGGCGATGTTGATCAGCACCCGCCTGTCCGGGACCTCCCCGAACAGCTCCGTGAACTGCTCCGGCGCCAGGGTGAGCGGTGGCACCGGCGCCTCGTCGTCCACCACCGCCACCACCTTCAGCGGCACGACGTCCGCCTCGGTGCCGAGCCGCAGCGTGTCGCCGGCCCCCATCCTCAGGTCCTTCGCGACGTACTCGGCGAGCGCCACCTGACCGGGGCCCAGCTCCGGCAGCTCGCCGGAGACCGTCTTCGGATGGATCGGCCCCTCGTACGTGCCGGCCCGCACTTTCACCTCGCCCACGGTCGCCTCGGTCTCGCGGACCCGCAGCACCGCCTCCAGCTCCGGGCGGCCCGCCAGTTCCTCGCCGATCGACTGGGGAAAGCCCTCCGAGTAGGTCTGGGCCGTGAGCGCGTAGTCGATGGGGAACTGCTCGTCCAGCTTGTGCGTGACCGACACCCGGGTGGACGCGGTGACCACCGAGATCAGCGTCATCAGCGTCACGCCGATCGTCAGCGCGACCGTCGTGGTCGCGGCCCGCTTCGGGTTGCGGCCCGAGTTGTCCACCGCCAGCCGCCCCGGCACTCCGAACAGCTTGGCCGGAACCCAGCCGATCAGCGCGCTCAGCGGCCTGACCAGCACCGGGCCGAGGATCAGCACGCCCAGGAAGGTCACCACCCCGCCGGCCATCACCACGACCAGCGAGAGCTGCTCGCCCGAGGGCATCACCAGCGCCCCGGCACCCGCCACGCCCAGCCCGGCCAGCAGGAAGAGGCAGGCGACGACCGCCCGCAGCACGCCCGTACGGAAGACCTGCTCCTCTACCTGCGTGCGCAGCGCGGCCACCGGCGCGACCCGGGTCGCGGTCCGCGCGGGCAGCACCGCGGCGCCGACGGTGACGACCAGGCCCACACCCAGGCCGGCGGCGATCGTCTCCGGCGTCAGCGCGAGCGCCGTCTCGGTCGGCAGCGGCGCGTCCAGGCGGTCCAGGATCGTGAGGGCGAGCGCGGCCAGCCCGTACCCGGCCGCGAGCCCGGCCGCCGACGCCGACAGGGCGATCACCACCGACTCGATCAGGACCGCGCCGAACACCTGGCTCCGGGTGGCCCCGATGCAGCGCAGCAGCGCCATCTCGCGGGTCCGCTGCGCCACCAGGATGTTGAACGTGTTGTAGATGACCAGCGCCGCCACGAACATCGACACCAGGCCGAACATGAGCAGCCCGACCGTCAGCGCCTGAATCTCCAGACCGGCCTTCCGGGCCAGGTCGGCGGCCAGTTCGTCGCCGGTCCACACCTTGTGCCCGGCGCCCGCCGCGGCGGCCACGGCCTGCTTGAGCGCGGCCGGGTCGTCGCCGGCGACGTCGATCTCGGCGAAGCCCTCCGCGCCGGTCATCCGCTGGGCCGTGGCGGTGGTGAAGCCGACCGCGCCGGTGAACGCCAGGTTCTGGTCGACACCCGGGTCCAGAAGACCGACCAGCTTGAAGGTGTGCGCGCGCTGGCGGCTGTCGAGCACCGTGATCGTGTCGCCGACCCGGAAGCCCTCGGCCTTGGCCGTGTTCTCGTCGAGCACCGCCGCCCGGTCGTCCGAACCGGGGCCGGTCCCGCTGACGATCGTGGTCCGGTCCAGCTCGCCCGTGACGATCGACACCGCCGTGGTGGGCAGGCTGCCGACGGCCTTGCCGTCCTTGCCCAGCAGCGGCGCGCTCCCGCGTACGAGACCCTGGGCCTCACGCACGCCGGGCACGTCCCGCACCCGGTCCAGCACCTCCGGCTCGATCGTGCCGCCGGGCTTGCCGGGCAGCACGGCGACCGCGACCTTGTCCGCGTCGGCCGTGACCCGCTGGGAGAAACCGGCCTGGATCGTGTCGTTCAGCACGAACGTACCCGCGATGAACGCCACCCCCAGCATGATCGCCAGAGATGTCAGCATCAGGCGGAGCCGGTGCGCCCGCAGCCCCGCCAGGGCCGTCTTCAGCACCTCACGCCTCCAGCTTCATCAGCGTGTCCAGCACCGTCTGCGGCGTGGGCGCGGGCAGCTCGTCCACCAGCCGTCCGTCGCGCAGGAACACCACCCGGTCGGCGTACGAGGCCGCCATCGGATCGTGCGTCACCATGACGATCGTCTGCCCCAGCTCCCGCACCGACGCGCGCAGGAACGACAGCACCTCCGCGCCGCTGCGCGAGTCCAGGTTGCCCGTCGGCTCGTCCGCGAAGATCACCTGCGGCTTGCTGATCAGCGCCCTGGCCACCGCGACCCGCTGCTGCTGACCGCCCGACAGCTCCGACGGCCGATGCCCCAGCCGGTCGCGCAGCCCCACCGTGTCGATCACCCGGTCGTACAGGACCTGGTCCGGCTGGCGGGCGGCGATCCGCAGCGGCAGCAGGATGTTCTCCTCCGCGCTCAGCGTCGGCAGCAGGTTGAACGCCTGGAAGACGAAGCCGATCCGCTCCCGGCGCAGCAGCGTGAGCTGCTTGTCGCCGAGCCCGGTCAGCTCCACGTCGCCGACGCGCACGCTGCCCGAGGTGGCCGTGTCCAGACCGGCCAGGCAGTGCATCAGCGTGGACTTGCCCGAACCCGACGGGCCCATGATGGCGGTGAAGGCGCCGGTGGCGAACGACACGTCCACCTCACGCAGCGCGTGCACCCGGGCGTCGCCCTCGCCGTACACCTTCGTCAGCGCCTCGGCCACCACGGCGGGAGGGGCCTGGTGCCGGGACTTGGTGAGAGTCACGTTCACTCCTAGACAGGGATTTCCGAACGCGACTCACGCTAGGGCCGGGAAACCGCCGATCCCTGGGCCCAGAGGAGGGACTTCTCCTGCGCCGTCAGACGACCCCCATCAGCCGTTCGGCCGATACGACGGCACGATCAGCCCCGCCTCGTAGGCGTACACCACCACCTGAGCCCGGTCCCGCAGCCCCAGCTTGGCCAGCACCCGCCCCAGATGCGTCTTCACCGTCGCCTCCGCCACCTCCAGCTCGGCGGCGATCTCCATGTTGGACCGGCCCCGCGCCACCATCATCAGCACCTCGCGCTCGCGCGGCGTCAGCTCCGCCGCCGCGGCCCGCGACTCCGACGGCAGGTAGCCGGCGAACCGGTCCAGCATCCGCTTCAGCGTCGGCGGCGACACCACCGCGTCGCCCGCGTGCACCGACCGGATCGCGCTCACCAGCTCGGCCGGGGGCACGTCCTTCAGCAGGAAGCCCGAGGCGCCCGCCTTGATGGCCGCGAACACGTACTCGTCCAGATCGAACGTCGTCAGGATGAGCACCTTCGGCCCGTGGATGTGGCGGATCGCCTCCACCCCGTCCATCCGCGGCATGCGCACGTCCATCAGCACCACGTCCACCTCGACGGAGCGCAGCAGCTCCACCGCCTGCACCCCGTCGCCGGCCTCCGCCACCACCTCGATGTCGTGCTGCGCCCCGAGCACCATCCGGAACCCCGCCCGGAGCAGCTCCTGGTCGTCGACCAGCATCACCCGGACAACCTCGCCCACCGAGCCTCCCTAAGCCGCCCTGGCCCGCGGCACCGGCACCCTGGCCAGCACCTCGAAACCGCCGCCCGGGCGCGGCCCCGCCGTGACCGCGCCCCCGTACATGCCGACCCGCTCCCGCATCCCCACCAGCCCGTGACCACCCGAGGCGAGCGGCACCGCGGCCCCCCGGCCGTCGTCGGACACCCGCACCACCAGCTCCGGGCCCGCGTAGTCCAGCTCCACCACGGCCCGCACCCCCGGGCCGCCGTGCTTGAGCGCGTTCGTCAGCGCCTCCTGCACGATGCGGTAGACCGCGAGCTGCACCCCCTCCGGCAGCTCCACCGGCGTCCCGCCGACCCGCAGCGTCGCCGGGAGCCCGGCCTTGCGCACCAGGTCCTCGAGCTGCGCCAGGCCCGGCTGCGGCGTGTACTCGGTGCCGCCGCCGCTCTCGTCCTCCTTGAGCACGCCCACCAGCCTGCGCATCTCCGCCAGCGCCTCCCGGCCGGTCACGGAGATCGTCCGCACCGCCTGCCGGGCCTGCTCGGCGTCGGAGCCGATCGCGTAACCCGCGCCGTCCGCCTGCACCACCATCACGCTCACATGGTGGGCCACCACGTCGTGCAGCTCCCGGGCGATCCGCGCCCGCTCGGCCGCCGCGGCCATCCGGGCCCGCTGGTCGCGCTCCAGCTCCGCCCGCCTGGCCCGCTCCTCCAGGCTCTCCAGGTAACGCCGGCGCGTGCCCGCGTACAGCCCGGCCAGCCAGACCGTCACCACCAATATCGACCCGGACGTGAACATCCCCAGCGTCGGCGTGTCCCACCGCAGCAGCACCAGGAACACCCCGAGCTCGGCCACCAGCAGCGCCGCCAGCGCCCACCGGAACGCGCACCGCGCCGCCACCGACCAGAGCGCCACCAGCACCAGGAGGTTCGACGGCAGCACGTCCACGCCCGCCACCCACTGCCCGAAGCTCACCAGCGAGACGGCCGAGAACGCCACCAGCGGCCGCCGCCACCACACCAGCACCGGCGTCAGCAGCAGCAGCGCCAAGACGAGATACCCGAACCGCCAGCCGGGCGCGTAGATCACCTGAGGGACCAGCGGCAGAAGGACCAGGACCGCCCAGAGCGCCACCCGCAGGGCGTCCATCAGCCTCTCGCGGCGCGACCACTCCTTCACCCTGCCGAACACATCCATACGATACGGACGCGAACGGACGCCGGGCTCAGCCTTGAGGGTGAGCTACGCCTACGACCCAGGTCTTACGCCACGCTTACGGATCATCCGGCACCGTAGTACCAGGGAACGCCCTTCAGGGTGAGTAAAGGGAGATCGTGATGACAGATCATGATCGCGACGCCGGGTCGCGTGGCGGGGATCCACCGCGCGACCCGAGCCGCCCGGAACCGGCCCCCTACGGCCATCCCTACGGCGGCCACTTCCACGGCGGCGCCGCGGGACCGGGCTGGGGCCCGCTGCCCCCGCCGCCGCCTCCTCCCAAGCCGGCCGTCCACGAGTTCTTCCGCCGCAAGCAGACCCAGATCGTCGGCGCCGCGCTCGCCGGGCTCGTCGTCGGCGGCATCCTCGGTGGCAGCGCCGTCGCCCTGACCGGCACCCTCATCGACCGGCCCGGCCCGAGCGCGCGGCTCTTCCAGGAAGGGCCGGGACTCCCCGACCGGGAAGGCCCGTACTGCTACGAATCCAGAAGCCGCGTGATCTGCGACGTCAACCCGGCGCCCCTCCGCACCGGCTAGCGCCCCGGCGCCTCTACGCACAGGCCGGAGCCCCGGGGCGAGGCCGGCGCCGGTCCATGCCGGGGATTTCGATAGGCTGCGGCGCGCAGCCGATCATCGGGGGAGCCAGCATGGCGGAACAGCAGCCAGACACGTCCGCGCGGCCCGTCGTCGCGCTCGTGCCCGAACCGCGCGGCCTCGACGCGCTGGCCGCCGTCGAGGGCGTCACCCCGCTCCTGTACGACGTGCACGCCGAACCACCGGAAGGCGCCGAGAACGCCGAGGTCATCGTCGTCCCCTCCCGCCCGGTCGACCGCGTCCTCGCCCTCATCGACCGGCTCCCCGCGCTCCGCCTCGTCCAGACCCTCAGCGCCGGCACCGACTCCTGGACCGGCCTGCCCGCCCACCTCACCCTGTCGAGCGCGGCCGGCGCCCATGGTGCCGCCGTCGCCGAATGGGCCGCCGCCACCCTGCTGGCCGTCGCCCGCGGCCTGCCCGCCTACGCCCAGGAGCAGGCCGCCGCCCGCTGGCAGCCGCACCCCACCGACACGCTCTGGGACAAGCGGGTGCTCGTCATCGGCGCCGGTGACCTCGGCACCAGACTCCGCGCCTGCCTGGAGCCGTTCGGCGCCCGCGTCACCCTGATGGCCCGCCGCCCCCGCCCCGGCGTCGTCACCATGTCCGACCTCCCGGCCCTCCTGCCGGACCAGGACGTGGTCGCCCTCATGCTGCCCCTCACCCCCGAGACCCGCCACCTGGCCGACAAGGACTTCCTCGCCGCCATGAAGGACGGCGCCATCCTCCTCAACGCCGCCCGCGGCCCCATCGTCGACACCGAGGCCCTGCTCGCCGAGACCCGCACCGGCCGCCTGCGCGCCATCCTCGACGTCACCGACCCCGAACCGCTGCCCCCGGACCACGCCCTCTGGCACGCCCCGGGCGTCCTCATCACCCCCCACGTCGCGGGCAACGTCCCCCAGGCCGACGACCGCGCCTGGCAGGTCGCCGCCGCCCAGATCGCCCGGTACGCCCGCGGAGAGCAACCGGCCAACACGGTCTCGTGAGCTGTGGCGTTGTTCCGCCAGAGCTCGATGTCGGCCAGGGCGACGAACCCCGCCGAGTGACGCAGCGAACGACAGCTCTGCTGGGCAACCGGTGGAACCCGCTTAGGCCAGATCATCGTGCACGAGCACACCGAGATCGAAGCGGCGTTCGTGGGGGAGGCTGGAAACGACGGGTCAAGTGTTCGCGAGGTCGTGCAGTGCTGGTGCCGGCGAGGAGGACGCGGGTGCGGTGGAGGTGGAGCTGGACCAACGATCCTGCCCGCGGCTATCGACCCCGGCAAGACGAAACCCCCGACCCGTGGGATCGAGGGTTTTCGATGTATGAGACATCACAAGAGTAGGGCCGGTGGGATTCGAACCCACACTACCAGCCACCTAAAAGCTGTGCCTCTGCCATTGGGCTACGGCCCCTTAACCTTTCCCTTACCGGCGAAGTTCGCGGTCTGAGAATGGCAATTCGGGCAGAGGAATCGCAAATTCTCCAGTCGATTGTCGAGCCAGTCGCCGTTGATGTGGTCGACGTGGAGAGTGAGCGGGTTTCCCTGCCACGTGCCGTCAATCTTACAGGCTGCGCACGCGTACGGTAGACCGGCTTCCTGCATCGCCCGGCGCAGCGCGGGGGCCTTCTCCCGGATGGACCCCGGCGGGCGGAGGACGAGTATTTGCTGATGGGAGCGGAGGGTGGCGGGCGCCCTTCCCTTGCCGTGCGCCCGGCCCGTGAAGTGTGAGGTGTCGATGGCGTAGTGCTTCAGGCGGCGGCTGATGTGTGCGTGGCTGCCGCCGGTCCACCTGATGCCCAGGCGGCGCAGCACGTCGGCGACGCTGAGTGAAGCCGCCGCCGCCTCGGCCAGCATCTCTCGCGTGTACTTCTGATAAGCGGCCATGTCGGTAGGCTAGAAAAGCCTACCGACAATTATGAAAGTCGTGGCCGCGGAAAATCCCTTTTTGCTAGGAAAGGCCGAGCTTCTTCTTGAGGCTGGATACGTGGCCGGTGGCGCGGACGTTGTAGAGGGCCTGCTCGATCTTCCCGTCGGGGTCGATGACGAAGGTGGAGCGGATCACCCCCTGGACCTCCTTGCCGTAGAGCTTCTTGAGCCCGTACGCCCCGTACGCCCGGTGGACCTCCAGCTCCGGGTCCGACAGCAGCGGGAAGGTCAGGGCGTCGCGTTCGGCGAACTTGGCCAGCTTGGCGGGCTTGTCCTTGGAGACGCCCAGGACGACGTAGCCCTCGGCGGTGAGCTGGGCCAGGTTGTCGCGGAAGTCGCAGGCCTGCTTGGTGCAGCCGGGTGTCATCGCGGCGGGGTAGAAGTAGAGGATCACCCGCTTGCCGCGGTGGTCGGCGAGAGAGACGCTGCCGCCGTCGGAGGTGGGCAGCGTGAACTCGGGCGCGGCGTCGCCGGGCGCGAGCTTGGTTTCGGTCATGAGGTCCTCCCGTGGTTCTCCTGTGAACCTACCGGCCGGGCTGGCGTGCCGTCCGGGGCGCTGACCTGACAGACTGATCGGCACGAGCAGGAGCGCGCCGGAAGGAGAGTCATGGCTGACACCGATCCCGATGAGCTGGAGCGGCGGATCGCGCGGACGCGCGCGGAGTTGGCGCAGACGGTCGACGCCATCGCCGACCGGGTGAGTCCGAAGCGGGTCGCCGAGCGCACGGTGGCGGACGTGAAGACGCGGGCGGGGCTGCTGGCGTCGCAGGTGGGTGACGCGCTGGGGCTCGCGCCGCGGCCGGTGGAGCCGGGGAGCGACCCGGACCGGGTGTGGGACGAGGAGCCTGATCTGGGGCCGGTGCTGATCGGGGTGGGTGCGGTGCTGGTGCTGGGGGCGGCCTGGGTGCTGTGGCGGCGGCGCCGGCGCCGGTAGCGGTCAGGGAAAACCGGCGGTGGCGCCGGTGCCGGTAGCGGCCAAAGCTGCCGATAGCGGCTAGAGGAAACCGGCGGTGGCGCCGGTGCCGGTAGCGGTTAGAGGAAGGTCCGGCCCTCGCCCCGGTAGGTGGGCACGGTCTCGACGACGGTGTCGCCGTCGACGAGGTGGAGGGTGTCGAAGCGCTCGCACAGCTCGCCCGCCTTGGCGTGCCTGAACCAGACGCGGTCGCCGACGCGCAGGTCCTCGGCGGCCTGGCCGGTGAGGGGGGTCTGCACTTCGCCGGCGCCCTCGTCGGGGCTGTAGCGGAGGCCGGCGGGCAGGTAGGGCTGGGGGACTCGGGCGGGGCCCGGGGGGCCGGAGGCGATGTAGCCGCCGCCGAGCACGGTCACGGTTCCGGGGGCGGGGCGGCGGACGACGGGGAGGGCGAACATCGCGGCGGGCCGTCCGGTGAAGCCGCGGTAGAAGTCGAAGAGCCGGGGGTGGAAGAGCCCGGAGCCTGCGGCGACTTCGGTGACGGCTTTCTCGCGTACGGTGCGTTCGATGGAGCCGGTGCCGCCGCCGTTGACGAATTCGAGGTCGGCGATCTGGCGGACGGCGTTGACGATGCGGCCGCGGCGGAGCACGAGTTCCCTGGCCGAGAGGGTCTGCATGAGGCGGACTGCTCGGCCGTACAGGGCGTTGGGGGGTGCGTCGCCGACGCCGGCGATCTGCGCTTCGTACGCGAGGAGGCCGACGAGGCGGTAGCCGGGGCGTTTGGCGATCTCGGTGGCGAGGGCGGCGGCCTGGGCGGCGTCGCGGACGGGGGAGCGGAGCGCGCCCGCCCTGAACTTCCCGCCGAGCGCGACGAAGCCGGCGTCGATGTCGAGGCAGAGCCGGATCTCGTGGCGGGGGCGGAGGCTGGCGAGGGCCTGGTCCATGTGGGCGAGGTGTTCGGGGGAGTCGATGGTGAGGGTGATGTGCCGGGCGGCGTCGGCGTCGCCCGCGAGGGCGGCGAGGGCCTGGCGGTCGGCGGTGGGGTAGGCGACGACGATGTCGGTGTGGCCGTGGGAGGCCAGCCAGAGCGCTTCGGGCAGGGTGAAGGCGAGCAGGCCGCGGAAGCCGTCGAGGGCCAGCACCTGCTCCAGCAGCGGCCGGGATCTGAGGGATTTGGTGGCCACCCGGATGGGCTTGCCGGCGGCGCGGCGCGCCATGCTCGCGGCGTTGGCGCGCATCGCGGCCAGGTCGAGGATGGCGAACGGCGGCTCGAGCGCGGCGGTGGCCCGGTCGTAGCGCTGGCGGTCGTCCATACCGGCAGCGTAACGGCATAACCGGCAAATGAACATGAGGACCGTTCGCATTGGTCGTGCCGTCCTGTAATGATCCCGCAAACGGGCGGCGTGGACACGGTCGAGCGACGGCCGGTCCGTGTACCTCTGATGCCTGTGATGACCACGCTGCAGCAGATCCTGCCCGGCACGGCTGCCGCCGTCCGCGACTCCCCGCTCCGCCGCTCCCGGCGGGTGCTCCGACCGGCCCGGACCCCCGCCGCGGTGACGGTGGCGGTGCTGCTGACGGCCGGGTTCGGGCTCACCGCGGCGGAGATCGTCGCGGGCCTGTGGGGGCGGCCGCTCGGGCTGGTCCCGGTGGACGAGGCCGTCGAACTGGCGACCGGGACCTCGTGGCGCGAGCTGTCGCTGCCCGCGCTGGGGGTGGCGCTCGCGGGCCTGGTCCTGCTTCTGCTGGCGGTGCTGCCGGGACGGTCCAGGCTCGTGCCGGTGGAGACCACCGACCCGCTGATCGTCATCGGCATCACCCGCTCCGGGCTGCGCCGCACGCTCCGCGCGGTCGCGCAGCAGGTCGAGGGGGCGGGCAAGACCAAGGTACGGCTGCGCAGGCGGCGCATCGAGGTCACCGTGACGACCGGCCCCGAGTCGTCGGGCGCGATGCTCCGGCAGGTCGGCGCGGCGGTGGGCGACCGGCTGGCGGCGCTGGGCACGCTCGGCACGGGCGAGGTCGTGATGCGGCTGCGCAGGAAGGGGCTGTGATGCGGCAGTACGGAGGAAACCGGGCAGGGCTGGCCGTGGTGGGCGCGGTGCTGCTGGCCGCGGGCGGCTACGCCTGGCTGCGCGGGCAGGGGCATCTCGCCGGGTTCTCGCCGCGGGCCAGGGTGCTGCCCCAGCGCGCCGCCGACGCCCTGGGCGGGCATCCGTGGCCGCTCTGGGTGGTCGCCCTGGTGCTGGTGCTGCTCGCGCTGGTGACGCTCCGGTGGCTGGTGCTCAGCCTGGGCTGGGGCCGGTTCGGCAGGCGGTGCGGCACGGGCACGGCGATGCTCTGCGTGGGCCTGAAGGACACCGAGGGGCTGCAACGGGCCGGGGTGCGGGTGGCCGGCGACCTGGAGGGCGACGCGCGGTTGCGGATCTCGTTCTCCTGCCCTGCGTCGGCGGACGTGGGCATGGTGGTGGGCAAGCTCGACCGGGAGATCGTCGGCCGCATCCGCCGCGAGGTCCGGGACGACGAACTGGGCGCCGTCGTCCGCATCCACGTCCGCCGCCAGGGGCTCAGCACTCGATGACGTTCACCGCGAGGCCGCCGCGGGAGGTCTCCTTGTACTTGTCGAGCATGTCCCGGCCGGTGTCGCGCATGGTCTTGATGGCCTTGTCGAGCGACACGTGATGGCGGCCGTCGCCGCGCAGCGCTATCCGGGCGGCGGTGATGGCCTTGATGGAGGCGACCGCGTTCCGCTCGATGCACGGAATCTGGACCAGGCCGCCGATCGGGTCGCAGGTCAGGCCCAGGTTGTGCTCGATGCCGATCTCGGCGGCGTTCTCCACCTGCTCGGGGGTGCCGCCCAGGACCTCGGTGAGCCCGGCCGAGGCCATCGAGCAGGCCGAGCCGACCTCGCCCTGGCAGCCGACCTCGGCGCCGGAGATGGACGCGTTCTCCTTGAACAGCACGCCGATCGCCGCCGCCGTCAGCAGGAAGCGGATCACGCCCTCGTCGTCGGCGTTCGGGACGAAACGGGAGTAGTACGTGAGCACGGCGGGGATGATGCCCGCCGCGCCGTTGGTCGGGGCGGTGACGACGCGGCCCCCGGCGGCGTTCTCCTCGTTGACCGCCAGGGCGAACAGCGACACCCAGTCCATCGCCTGCAGCGGGTCCGCCTCGGCGGACTCGGTCTGCAGCCGGCGGTGGAGCTGGTGGGCGCGGCGCTTGACCTTGAGCCCGCCCGGCAGCACGCCCTCCTTGGCGATGCCCCGCCCCACGCACTCCGTCATGACCCGCCAGATGTCGAGCAGCCGGGCGCGGATCTCGTCCTCGCCGGGCCCGAACGCCTTCTCGTTCTCCAGCATCAGCCCGGAGATCGACAGGCCGGTGGCCGAGCAGTGCTTGAGCAGTTCCTCGCCGGTGGTGAACGGGTAGGGGAGGACCGTGTCGTCCGGCTTTATCCGGCCGGCGCCGGTGGCGCTCTCGTCGACCACGAAGCCGCCGCCGACCGAGAAGTAGACCTTCTCCCGCAGCGGCTCGCCCGCCTGGTCGAAGGCGGTGAAACGCATCCCGTTCGGGTGTTCCGGCAGCGAGATCTTGCGCTCGAACACCAGGTCCTCGCCGATCACGAACGGGATCTCGCGCTCGCCGAACAGCCGGACCGTGCCCGACTCGCGCATCGCGGCCAGCCGCTCGTCCACGGTGTCGACGTCCACCAACTCGGGTTTCTCGCCCGACAGGCCCAGCAGGACGGCCTTGTCGCTGCCGTGGCCCTTGCCCGTCAGCCCGAGCGACCCGTACAGGATGGCTTGGACCCGCGCTGTACGGTCGAGCAGCCCGTCCTGGCGCAGACCGCGGGCGAACTTGTGGGCGGCGGCCATCGGACCGCCGGTGTGGGAGCTGGACGGGCCGATCCCGATCTTGAAGAGGTCGAAGACGCTGATCGCCATTGACAGGCGCCTTTCACGAGCGGTGCCGGGGCCCGGGCGCGGACCCCGGCGGGTGGGTCAGGACTCGCCCGAGGTCAGGGCGGCGTACTCCTCGGCCGAGAGCAGGTCGTCGGCGTCGCCCTCGGCGCGCACCTTGAACATCCAGCCCTCGCCGTACGGGTCGCTGTTGGCCAGCGACGGGTCGTCCACCAGGGCCTGGTTGACCTCGACCACCTCGCCGCCGACCGGCGTGTAGATCTCGCTCACGGACTTGGTGGACTCGACCTCGCCGACCGAGTCCCCGGCCTCGATGGTCGAGCCGACCTCGGGGAGCTGCACGTACACCACGTCACCGAGGGCTTCGGCGGCGAAGGCCGTGATCCCGATCGTGGCGACCAGGCCGTCCTCCAGACCGGAGATCCACTCGTGCTCCTTGGTGTAGCTCAGGTCGTCAGGGATGTTGCTCACTTGTTCCTCCTGTAGAAGGGCAGCTCGACCACGTCCACGGGTTCTTGCTTGCCCCGGATGTCCACGGCCAGACCTTCGGTGTCGACGCCGGCGTCGATGTAGGCCAGCGCGATGGGCTTGCCCAGCGTCTGCGACGGCGCGCCGCTGGTGACCTCGCCGACGACGGCGCCGTCCTTGGTGACGGGGTAGCCGTGGCGCGGCACCCGGCGGCCGCGCGCGACCAGCCCGGTCAGGCGCCGCCGGGGCGGGTCGTCCTTGACCGCCTCCAGCGCCGGCCTGCCCACGAAGTCGCCAGGCTTGTCGAATTTCACCACCCTGCCCATGCCCGCGTCGAACGGGGTCAGCTCCGCGCTCAGCTCGTTGCCGTACAGCGGCATACCCGCCTCGAGGCGGAGCGTGTCACGGCTGGACAGTCCGGCGGGCTTCAGCCCGTGCGGTTCGCCGGCGGCGGTCAGCGCGTTCCAGAGCGGGACGGCGTCGTCGTTGGCGATGATCAGCTCGAACCCGTCCTCGCCGGTGTAGCCGGTGCGGGCGATGAGCGCGTCGCGGCCGTCGACCCGGCCGGGCGTGATCGTGTAGTACTTGAGGCTCGCGAGGTCGGCGTCGGTGAGGGTGGCGAGGATCTCCTGGGACCGGGGGCCCTGGATGGCGATGAGGGCGTACTGGTCGGAGCGGTCCTCGACCCGTACGTCATACGCCTTCGCACGATTTTTCAGCTCTTCGGCGACTTTTTCGGCGTTGGCCGCGTTGGCCACGACCATGAACTCCTCGTCACCGAGCCGGTAGACGATGAGGTCGTCCAGCACCCGGCCGCGCTCGTCCACGAGCATCGTGTAGCGCGCCCGCCCGTGCCCCATCGCGGACAGGTGTCCCACCAGGGCGTAGTCCAGCGCCTCGCCCGCCTGCGGGCCGGTCAGGAAGATCTCCCCCATGTGGGAGAGGTCGAACAGCCCGGCGGCCTGGCGGACCGCGTTGTGCTCGGCGGACTCGCTGCCGTAGCGGAGCGGCATGAGCCAGCCGGCGAAGTCGGTCAGGGTGGCGCCGAGAGATTCGTGCACGTCTCTCAGCGGTGTCGATCTGGACATGTCTCGCACCTCAGGACAGGATCGGATGCCGGGATCCTCCCCCTCTGTCATCGGTGCCTGAGAGCTTCACCCGGCATTTTTCCGGACTTTCACCTTCGGCGAGGCCGCGTGTGACCTGCTTTCCAGAGGGCACCTCGGCTGTACGGTCCTTTGCCTTGAGAGGTTCGCGGGGAGGGCTTGCTCCTTCAGGGGTCCTGACCGGCTGCCAGGGCACTCTCCCGTACGGCTTTTCACGGTGCTGTGGCCAGCCTAGTGGCCTGAGGGGTGAATTGTCGCGTCTGTCACTTCAGCACGCCGCCACCAGCGCCTCGAAGAGCGCGGGGTCGTCGGCCGCCTCCGCGTGCCACTGGACGGCCAGCGCGAACGGGTGGGAGCCGAGCTCCACGGCCTCGATCGTGCCGTCCGCGGCCGTGGCCGTGACGGTCAGGCCCGCGCCGAGCCGGTCGGCGGCCTGGTGGTGGTAGTGCGGCACGGCGACCGGTCCGGCCCCGAGGAGCTTGGCGATCGTGCTGCCCGGGACGGGACGGACCGGGAGGCGGCCGAACTCGCCGGGGGCGGGGCAGTGCCCGGTGTGGCCGGTCACGTCCGGGAGATGCTGGTGGAGGCTGCCCCCGAGGGCCACGTTGAGGACCTGGAGGCCCCGGCAGATGCCCAGGAAGGGGATCTGGGCCTCCAGCGCGGCGGCCACCACCGCGAACTCCGCCGTATCCCGAAATTTCCGGACGTAGGCGCTGGCGGGATGCGGCGCCTCCCCGTAACGCCCCGGATCGACGTCCCCGCCGCCCGTCAGGATCAGCCCGTCCAGCCGCGGCACCAGCGCCGCCGGATCCCCCGCCGGCGGCAGGAGCACCGGCTGCCCGCCCGCCCGCGCCACCCGCTCCACGTACGTGTACGGCAGCAGCGCCGCGGGCAGCTCCCACACCGTGAACCGCGCGGGCTCCACGTAGGTGCTGATCCCGATGACCGGCCGGCTCATAGCGGCGTCACGTAGGCCCCGGAGATGCCCCCGTCGACCAGGAACTCCGACGCCGTGATGAACGACGCGTCGTCGCTGGCCAGGAAGGCGACCGCGGCGGCGATCTCGGCGGCCTCGGCGAACCGGCCGAGCGGAATGTGCACCAGCCGCCGCCGGGCCCGCTCCGGGTCCTTGGCGAACAACTCCTGGAGCAGCGGCGTGTTCACCGGCCCCGGGCAGAGCGCGTTGACCCGGATGCCCTCGCGGGCGAACTCCACGCCCAGCTCGCGCGACATGGCCAGCACCCCGCCCTTGGCCGCGGTGTAGGAGACCTGCGAGGTCGCCGACCCCATGACGGCCACGAACGAGGCGGTGTTGATGATCGACCCCTTGCCCCGGCGGCGCATGTACGGGATGACGTGCTTGCAGCACAGGTAGACGCTGGTCAGGTTGACCTCCTGGACCCGCCGCCAGGCGTCCATGCCGGTCTCCAGGATGGAGCCGTCGTCGGGCGGCGAGATGCCCGCGTTGTTGAACGCGACGTCCACGCTCCCGTACGTCTCGAACGCCCGCTCGTACATCCGCGCCACGTCGGGCTCGCTGGTCACGTCCGCCCTGACGAACAGGCCGCCGACCTCGGTGGCGGCCTTGGCACCGGCCTCCTCGTCGATGTCGGCGCAGACGACCCGGGCGCCCTCGGCGGCGAGCCGGTGCGCGGTGGCCAGGCCGATGCCGCTGCCCGCCCCGGTGATGACCGCCACGCGGTCCAGCAGTCGCTGCATGTCGCTACTCCGTCGAGATGAAGACGTTCTTGGTCTCGGTGAACGCGGCCAGCGCGTCCGGCCCCAGTTCGCGGCCGAGCCCGGACTCCTTGAACCCGCCGAACGGGGTCCAGTAGCGGACCGAGGCGTTGGAGTTCACCGAGAGCGCGCCGGACTCGACCGCGCGGGCCACCCGCAGCGCCCGGCCGACGTCGCGGGTCCAGATGGAGCCGGACAGGCCGTAGCGGGTGTCGTTGGCGATGCGGACCGCGTCGGCCTCCCCGGCGAACGGCACCACGGAGACCACCGGGCCGAAGATCTCCTCGGTGAACGCCCGGTCGGTGACGTGCGGGGTCAGCACCGTCGGCGGGAACCAGAAGCCGGGCCCGCGCGGGCACGAGCCTTGCAGGTAGGGGTCGGCGACGAAGCCGCGGACCCGGTCCCGGTGCTCGGCGCTGATCAGCGGGCCCATCTCGGTGGCGGGGTCGAGCGGGTCGCCGACGCGCAGCCCGCGCACCGCCTCCGACAGCCGCTCCAGGAACTCGTCGTACACGCTCTCCTGCACCAGCACGCGCGAGCGGGCGCAGCAGTCCTGACCGCTGTTGTCGAAGACGGCGTACGGCGCGGCGGCGGCGGCCTTGGCGACGTCGGCGTCGGCGAAGACGATGCTGGCCGACTTGCCGCCGAGCTCCAGCGTGAGCCGTTTGACGTGCGCGGCGGCCTTGGCCGCGATCTCCTTGCCGACCTCGGTCGAGCCGGTGAACACGATCTTGGCGACGCCGGGGTGCTCGACCAGGCGGGCGCCCGCGACCTCCCCGGCCCCGGGCAGGACCTGGAGCACCCCCTCGGGCAGGCCCGCAGCGAGGGCCAGCTCGGCCAGCCGGAGCGCGGTCAGCGGGGTCTGCTCTGCGGGTTTGACGATGACCGTGTTGCCCGCCGCCAGCGCCGGGGCGACGCCCCACGACATGATCAGCATCGGGAAGTTCCACGGCACGATGACGCCCGCCACGCCCAGCGGCTCCTGGAAGGTCACGTCGACGCCGCCGGGCACCGGGATCTGCCTGCCGTGGTTGCGCTCGGGCGCGCCCGCGTAGAAGTGGAGCACGTCGCGGACGGTGGCGGCCTCCCAGCGGGCGTTGCCGATCGGGTGGCCGGCGTTGGCGACCTCCAGCGCGGCCAGCTCCTCGGCGTGCGCGCCGACCAGGTCGGCGAAGGCCCGCAGCAGCCGCGCCCGGTCGCCGGGCGACACCTCGCGCCACTCCCGGTACGCCCGTGTGGCCCGGGCCACGGCCTCGTCGGCCTCGGCGACCCCGGCGGGCTCGACCTCGGCGATGACCCGCTCGGTGGCCGGGTTGACGATCTTCATGGTCACAGCCGCTCGAACCCCCGAATGAGCTCCCAGTCGGTCACCGCCGCGTCGAAGGCCGCCAGCTCGACCCGGGCGTTGTTGGCGTAGTGGGCGACCACGTCCTCGCCGAACGCCTCGCAGGCCAGCTTGGAGTCCTCGAACAGGGCCAGCGCGTCGCGGAGCGTGCGCGGCACGGTCTCGGCGCCGGAGGCGTAGGCGTTGCCCTCGAACGGCTCCTCCAGCTCCAGCTCCTCCTCGATGCCGTGCAGCCCGGCCGCGACCAGCGCGGCCACCGCGAGGTACGGGTTGACGTCGCCGCCCGGAACCCGGTTCTCCACCCGCAGCGCGGGGCCGTGGCCGACCAGGCGCAGCGCGCAGGTCCGGTTGTCGACGCCCCACTTGACCGCCGTGGGCGCGAAACTGCCGGGCACGAACCGCTTGTAGGAGTTGACGTTGGGCGCGTACAGGAGGGTGAGCTCGCGCAGGCAGGCGAGCTGACCGGCGATGAACGCGCGGCCGAGCGGAGAGAGGCCGTGCGGGCCGTCGCCCGCCATCATCAGCTCGCCGCCGGCGCCGCGCAGCGAGATGTGGATGTGGCAGGAGTTGCCCTCGCGGGAGTTCGGCTTGGCCATGAAGGTGATCGACCGGCCCTCCTGGGCGGCGATCTCCTTGGCGCCGTTCTTGTAGACGGCGTGGTTGTCGCAGGTGACGAGCGCCTCGGCGTAGCGGAAGGTGATCTCGTGCTGGCCCAGGTTGCACTCGCCCTTGGCGGACTCCACGTACAGGCCCGCGCCCTCCATGCCGCGGCGGATGCGGCGCAGCAGCGGCTCGACGCGGGCGGTGCCGAGCAGCGAGTAGTCGACGTTGTAGAGGTTGGCGGGAGTCAGGCCGCGGTAGGCGCGTTTCCAGGCCTCCTCGTAGGAGTCCTCGTAGACGACGAACTCCAGCTCGGTGCCGGCGTAGGCGCGCAGGCCGCGCTCGGCGAGGCGGGCGAGCTGGCGGCGCAGGATCTGGCGCGGCGAGGCGGCGACCTCGGCGCCGTCCGGCCAGGCGAGGTCGGCCAGCAGCAGGGCGGTGCCCTCCTGCCAGGGCACCCGCCGGAGCGTCGACAGGTCGGGCCGCATCACGAAGTCCCCGTACCCGCGATCCCAGGACGACATCGCGTACCCGCCGACCGTGTTCATGTCGACGTCGACGGCGAGCAGGTAGTTGCACCCCTCCGAGCCGTGGTGGAGCACCTCGTCGAGGAAGTGGCGGGCCGACAGCCGCTTGCCCTGGAGGCGGCCCTGCATGTCGGCGACGGCCAGCAGCACGGTGTCGATCAGGCCCGCCGCGACCTCCTGCCGCAGCTCGTCGACGGTGAGGAAGCCGGTGGATCGCTCGCTCACGTGGCTGGCTCCGATCTGGCAGGAGTCCTTCTGATTGGGCTAGTCTCAGACCATTGATGTGTACGGCGGGATCGGTTGTCAAGGCCTGAGGACACGTTGGACGATTCGTCGCGTTTGACGACGGTGCTGCGGCCGGTAAAGGCCGGGAACGCCTTCGAGGAGACCGTCGAGCGGCTGCTGCAGGCGATCAAACTGGGCGTGGTGGCCCACGGCGACAAGCTCCCGCCCGAGCGCGAGCTGGCCGTCCGGCTCGGCATCAGCAGGGTGACGCTGCGCGAGGCCATCCGCGCCCTCCAGGACGCGGGCTACCTCGACGTGCGGCGGGGCCGTTACGGCGGCGCGTTCGTCACCTACGTGCCGCCCCCGCCCGGCTCGGCCGACCTGCGCCGGGCGGTGGCCCGGATGGGCACCGACGACCTCGCCGACGCGCTCACCTTCCGGATGGCCGTCGAGTGCGGCGCCGCCCGCGTCCTGGCCGGGATGGAGCTGACCGGCGGGCAGCGCGACACGCTCCGGCGCAGGCTGGCCGACCTGGACGCCGCCCCGCTGGAGGACTACCGCCGCCTCGACACCGCCTTCCACCTGTCGATCGCCGAGCTGACCGGCTCCGCGCTGCTCGCCGCCGCCTGCGCCGACGCCCGCCTGCGGGTCGGCGACCTGCTGAACGCGATCCCCATGCTCCAGGCCAACCTGGACCACGCGGCGGCGCAGCACCGGGCGATCGTGGCCGCCATCCTGGACGGCGACCCCGAGGCGGCGGCCCGCGCGATGGCCGAGCACCTGGAGGGCACGGCCGCCCTGCTGCGCGGCTTCCTCTCCTGACCGCAGCACCCCTCAGGGGCTCATAGAGTCGTTGGCACGGTGTTGGAGAAGTGGTTTCATCAGAGCATCATCGCGACGGGACGGCTTCCGCTGTTCTGTTTCTTCGTCGCGCTCATCGTGGCCTTCATCGCCACCCGCATCAACGTCCGCCTGATCAGGGCCAAGATCGGCTGGTTCCGTGACGTCAACGTGGGGGAGATGCACATCCACCACGTGGTGTTCGGCGTCGTGCTCATGCTGGGCGGCGGGGTGGCCGGGCTGATCCTGTCGGGCGGCTCGCAGACGGCGTACGCGGTCGCGGCGTCGGTGTTCGGGGTCGGGGCGGCCCTGGTGCTCGACGAGTTCGCGCTCATCCTCCACCTGCACGACGTCTACTGGGAGGAGGAGGGCCGCACCTCGGTGGACGCGGTGTTCATCGCGGTGGCGGTCACCGGGCTGCTGCTCATCGGGCTGCGGCCGCTCACCTGGGACTTCGGCGTTCCATTGGTCAGCCCGGCGGTGCTGATCGTGGCCAACCTCTGCCTGGCCGTGATCACCCTGCTCAAGGGGAAGATCTGGACCGGGATGGCGGGGCTGTTCCTGCCTGTCCTGCTGGTGGTGGGCGCGATCCGGCTGGCGCGGCCGGGGTCGCCGTGGGCCCACTGGTTCTTCGTGGAGCGCTCCCCGCGCAAGATGGCCAGGGCCATCCACCGGGAGGAACGCTGGCGGCGGCCGGTCATCCGGGCCAAGATCGCCTTCCAGGAGTTCCTGTCGGGCCGCCACGACCTGCCTTCCAGCCGCCGTTTCCAGCGCCATACTTGACTTGTGACGCATAGCCCCCGGGGCATCGCCGCGTGACCCCGTTCCAGGAGCGGGTGCTCGCCGCCGTGCTGCCCGTCTGCGAGCGGTACGGGGCGGCGCTGGCGGGCCGGGCGGCCCTGCGCGCGCACGAGGTCGCGGTGGCCCCGGGCGACGGGCTGGAGTTCGCCGGCGGGCCGCCCGAGGTCGTCGACGAGATGGCGCTGGCCCTGTGGGAGGCCGGGCTGGAGGTCACCATCGAGGGCGGCCGGCTGGTCGCCGTCGATCCCGTCGCGGGCTCGCGCTGCCCGGTCGAGGCCGGCGACGGGGTCGTGCTCGGCGAGCCCGTCCTGCGCGCCGGGCTCCGGGTGGTGAGCCTGGATGACGCCGTGGGGCTGCGGGTGCGTGACCTGCACGAGCGCGGGCTGGCCGAGGACGTCGCCGACCTGGCCGCGCTGGCGGGCCTCTACTCCTTCCGGGATCTCGAACGGCTCGGCAGGCGCCACCTGCCCGGGTTCTCGCTGCCGGAGCTGGGCATGCGGCTGGGGTTCATGTGCGGCCCGGGGCGCGAGGACGGGCAGGCGCGCAGGTTCGCCGCCGCCTGGCTGGAGGACCTGGCGCTGCGGCGGGCCGAGGACGGCGACGCCGACTACGACCACCCCGACCTGCCCGCCGTCGACTAGGGCAGCGGGAGTTGCCCGTTGGCCAGGTAGGTGTTCTTGGCCACCGGCATGAGCAGCGCGTCCAGCGCGGCGTAGACGCCGTCCCGCGCCCGCGGCCGTCTCCTGCCCGGGGACGGCGCGTGACCGGCGGGGCCGCCCCTGAACGTGTCCCGGCCGGTCTCGGACAGGTTTCCCGCGTACAGCAGGTCGAAGGGTCTGCCGCCGCCCCGGAGGGCGCGGCGGGTGGATGACGTCCTCATCCTTGAGAAGGAGCCGTCAACTAAAGTTGACATACTTAAGGAGTCAATTTAGGTTGACGGGTGCGGATCGCGCGCGCCCGTTCGTTGTCTGGAATCGGATGGCTCCTGGAAGGAGATTCGGTGATCAAGGACTTAATCGCCTACCTGCGCCCGCACCGGTGGATCCTGGTGGTGGGCGGAGTGCTGGGCCTGATCGGCTCGGCCGCGGGCCTCGCGATGCCGCTGCTCGCCAAGTACGTGGTCGACGCGTTCGGCGACGACCGGTCGATGACCGGGCCGCTGGTCGGCCTCACCGTCGCGGTCGTGGTCGGAGCCGTGGTGTCGGCCGCGGGCTCCTACCTGATGGAACGCACCGGGGAGAGCGTCGTGCTGGGCGCGCGCCGCCGCCTGGTCGACCGCATCCTGCGGCTGCGGGTGGCCGACGTCGACCGGCTCAAGCCCGGCGACCTGCTCTCCCGCGTCACCGGCGACACCACGCTGCTCCGCGCGGTGCTCACCAACGGCGTCGTCGACTCCGTCGGCGCCGTGTTCATGCTGGTCGGCGCCGTCGTCCTGATGGCCGCGATGGACGGCACGCTGCTGCTGGTCACGCTGCTGGTGGTGGCCGTGATCGGCGGGATGACCGGCCTGGTGATGCCGCGCATCATGCGGGCGCAGAAGGACGCCCAGGAGGCCGTGGGTGAGATGGGCGCGGTGCTCGACCGGGCGCTGCAGGCCTACCGCACGGTCAAGGCCAGCGGCGCCGAGGAGCGCGAGATCGCCGTCGTGACCGGAGCTGCCGAGCAGGCACGCGCCCGCGGTCTCCAGGTCGCCGGGTGGACCTCGCTGGCGGGGGTGTCGACGTGGATGGCCGTGCAGATCGCCTTCCTCGCCGTGCTCGCCGTCGGCGGCGCCCGGGTCGCCTCCGGCGCGCTGGAGATCTCCGCGCTGATCGCCTTCCTGCTCTACCTGTTCTACCTGGTGGCGCCGATCGGGCAGCTCGTCGAGGGCGCGGTCCAGCTCCAGCAGGGCCTGGCCGCGATGAAGCGCATCAAGGAGGTCGAGGACCTGCCCGGCGAGCCGGTCGCCGAACCGGCCGACACCGGCGGACGCCCGCTCGGCGTGCGGTTCGACGGCGTGGTCTTCCGGTACGGGGACGACCGGCCGATCGTGCACGACGGGGTCGGCTTCGAGGTGCCGCCCGGCGGGCTCACCGCGCTCGTCGGCCCGTCGGGGGCGGGCAAGTCCACCGTGTTCGCGCTGCTCGAACGCTTCTACGACCACCAGGGCGGGGTCATCTCGCTGGACGGCAGGGACATCCGCGACTGGCCGCTCGGGGAGCTGCGCGCCGCCCTCGGCTACGTCGAGCAGGACGCGCCCGTGCTGGCCGGCACGCTGCGGGAGAACCTGCTGTTCGCCGCCCCCGACGCGACCGAGGACGAGCTGCGCCGGGCGATCGCCCGTACCCGCCTGGACGATCTGGTGGCCAGACTGCCCGACGGGCTCGACACGCTCGTCGGCCACCGGGGCGTGCTGCTGTCGGGCGGCGAGCGGCAGCGCGTCGCCATCGCCCGCGCGCTGCTGCGCAAGCCCCGGCTGCTCCTGCTGGACGAGGCCACCTCCCAGCTCGACGCGGTCAACGAGCTGCGGCTGCGCGAGGTCATCGCCGAGGTCGCCGCCGAGACGACCGTGCTGGTCATCGCCCACCGGCTGTCCACGGTGACCAACGCCGACCGGATCGTGGTCATGGAGGGCGGGGTCGTGCGGGCCGTCGGCACCCACGACGAGCTGGTGGGCACGGACGAGCTTTATCGCGAGCTCGCCGCCACCCAGTTCCTGGTGGGCTAGCGCGACGTATCTCGCCGCCGCCCGGGTTGCGGTGGGCCGGCGCGTTGTACTCTTCGGGTGACGTTGATGAATACGTTCATTCAGGAGGTTCGCATGAGCCGCACCGTCCGGGCCCCGCGCGGCACCACGCTCACCGCCAAGGGGTGGCCGCAGGAGGCCGCGCTCCGCATGCTCCAGAACAATCTGGACCCGGAGGTGGCCGAGCACCCCGAGCAGCTCGTCGTCTACGGCGGCTCGGGCCGGGCGGCCCGCGACTGGGCCTCCTACGACGCGCTCGTCAGGACGCTCACCACGCTGGAGGGCGACGAGACGATGCTGGTGCAGTCGGGGCGGCCCGTCGGGGTGTTCCGCACCCACGAGTGGGCGCCCCGGGTGCTGATCGCCAACTCCAACCTGGTGCCCGACTGGGCGTCCTGGGAGGAGTTCCGGCGGCTGGAGGCCGCCGGGCTCACCATGTACGGGCAGATGACGGCGGGCTCCTGGATCTACATCGGCACCCAGGGCATCCTCCAGGGCACGTACGAGACGTTCGCGGCGGTGGCGGCCAAGCGGTTCGGCGGCACGCTGGCCGGCACGATCACCCTCACCGCCGGGCTCGGCGGCATGGGCGGCGCGCAGCCGCTCGCCGTCACCATGAACGGCGGCGTGGTCATCTGTATCGACTGCGACCCCCGCTCCGTCGCCCGCCGCATCGAGCACCGCTACCTCGACGTCCAGGCGCCGGATTTGGACGAGGCGCTGCGGCTGGCCTACGAGGCGCGCGACGCGCGACGGCCGCTGTCGATCGGCGTGGTGGCCAACGCCGCCGAGGCCGTGCCCGCGCTGCTGGCCCGCGGCGCCGAGATCGACGTCGTGACCGACCAGACCTCCGCCCACGACCCGCTCATGTACCTGCCGCTCGGCGTCGCCTTCGACGACATGGCCGCCGAGCGCGACAAGGACCCGGCGGGCTTCACCGAGCGGGCCCGCCAGTCGATGGCCGCGCACGTCGAGGCGATGGTCGGCTTCCAGGACGCCGGGGCCGAGGTGTTCGACTACGGCAACTCCATCAGGGGCGAGGCGAAGCTGGCCGGATACGCGCGGGCCTTCGACTTCCCCGGGTTCGTGCCCGCGTACATCAGGCCGCTGTTCTGCGAGGGGAAGGGACCGTTCCGGTGGGCGGCGCTCAGCGGCGACCCCGCCGACATCGCCGCCACCGACCGGGCGATCCTGGAGCTGTTCCCCGAGAACGAGCCGCTGGCCCGCTGGATCCGGCAGGCCGGGGAGAAGGTCCACTTCCAGGGGCTGCCCGCGCGGATCTGCTGGCTGGGCTACGGCGAGCGCGACCGGGCGGGGGAGCGGTTCAACGACATGGTCGCCTCCGGCGAGCTGCGGGCGCCCGTCGTGATCGGCCGCGACCACCTCGACAGCGGCTCCGTCGCGTCCCCGTACCGCGAGACCGAGGCGATGGCCGACGGCTCCGACGCGATCGCCGACTGGCCGCTGCTCAACGCCATGCTCAACACCGCCTCCGGGGCCGCCTGGGTCTCCATCCACCACGGCGGCGGCGTCGGCATCGGCCGCTCCATCCACGCGGGCCAGGTCACGGTCGCCGACGGCACGCCCCTGGCAGGGGAGAAGCTCAACCGGGTGCTCACCAACGACCCGGGCACCGGCGTCATGCGCCACGTCGACGCGGGCTACGAGGAGGCGGCCGCGGTGGCGGCCGAACGCGGGGTCCGCGTCCCGATGCGCGAGTCCTGAGCGACTTGTGATGCCGGTGAGGGATGAGAACGGCGCGCTGCCGATGTTGGAGAAGGCGTGACGGGCGCATATCACAGCTGGCTGGACAGGTTGCTCGACGGCCGCAGGCTCTCACCTGTGCAGCGGCGGATCGCGCACTACCTGTCGGAACATCTGGAGGAGGCCATCTTCCTGTCCAGCGTGGAGCTGGCCGAGCGGGCGGGAGTGAGCCAGCCGTCCGTGACCAGGTTCGCGACGGTGCTGGGCTTCGCCGGATATCCGGAGCTGCGCCAGGCGCTCCGCCCGCTGGTGCTGGGCGGGGCGCCGCAGGGCGAGCAGGAGAGCGTGATCAAAGGGGCCATCGACCGGGAGATCAGGAACCTGACCGCGGTCCGCGACCGGCTGCCGTCCCTGCCGCTGAAGGAGCTGGGGGAGTGCCTGGCCGCCGCAGAGCCGCTGCCCGTGCTGGGCCTGCGGGTGTCGGCCGGGCTCGCCACCACGTTCGCGTACTACACCCGCCGCATCCACCCCGACGTGCGGCTGCTCACGCACGGCGGATCGGAGCTGGTCGACGGGCTGCACGCGGCCCGCCGCGCCGGGGCGGAGTGGCTGGTGGCCGTGGTGCTGCCGCGCTACCCGGTCGAGGTGATGAACGCGCTGGAGTACGCGGAGAAGCTGGGCTACCGGGTGGCCGTGATCTGCGACCGGCCCGGCTTCCCCGCCGAGGTGGTGCTGGACGCGCCGGTGGGCGACCGGCTGGTGTTCGACTCGCACGTGGCGCCGCTCGCCCTGGCGATGGCCCTGGTGGAGGCCATCGCCGACGCGGCGCCGCTGCGCACCCGCGCGCGGCTGGAGGAGTACGAGCGGATGACGGACGAGACCGGCACCTTCCTAACCGGTGATCTTCCGGAGTGACCGCACCGACCAGGTCACGGTCAGCGCCGCCAGGCCCAGCATGATGGCGAAGGCGAGCGGGATCGACGGGTCGGTCAGGTCGCCGGCGAACAGCGCCCGCCCGGCCTCGACCGGGTGGTAGAAGGGCGTGAACCAGGCGACCCGCTCCAGCCAGCCGGGCCCGAGCGCCATCGGCAGCAGCGCCCCCGACAGCAGCATCAGCGGCAGCGCGAAGAACTGCATGAGCTGCCCCATCGCGTTCTCGTCGCCGAGGCTGAGCGCCAGGCCGTAGGCGACGCCGGACGCGAACAGCCCGGTGACGGCCAGCAGGAGCAGCGTGAGCACCAGCCCGGCCGGGCCGATCCGCATGCCCATGAGCAGGGCGATGAGGATGACCATGAGCGACTGCACCACCAGCACGGCCACGTCCCGCAGCATCCGGCCGAGCACGATCGAGGGCCGCCAGGCCGGGGTGACCGCGATCCGCTCCAGCACGCCGCTGCGCATCTCGTAGATCGTCCCGTACGCGACGCCCATCGTGCCGAACAGGGCCGTGATGACGAGCATGCCGGGCGCGAACATGACCAGCGCCTCGCCGAGGTCGCCCCCGTACGCCATGCCGGCGAAGAGCGGCGCGAACAGCAGCAGGTACATGACCGGCTGGATGATGCCGAACAGCGGCCAGACCGGGTTGCGGAAGGTGTTGCGCAGCTCGTGGCCGAGGAAGAGGCGGGTGTCCCTGATCATGCTTCGGCTCCCGTGTCGCGCAGAGATCGGCCGGTCTTGGCCAGGAAGACGTCGTCGAGCGTCGCCCTGTCGAGCGAGATGGACGTGAGGGCGAGCCGCTGCTCCTGCAGCTCGCTCAGCAGCTTGGGCAGTGTGTGCTCGCCGTCGTCGACGTAGACGCGCAGCACCCCCTCGTCCAGCCGGGTCTCCCGGGCGAGCGGGGCCAGCGTGGCGGCGGCCCGTTCGGGCTCGTCGAGGCGGAGCGTCACCACGTCGCCGGAGACCTCGCGCTTGAGCTCGGCGGGCGTGCCCTCGGCGACGACCACGCCGTGGTCGACGATCGCCAGCCGGTCGCAGAGCGCGTCGGCCTCCTCCAGGTAGTGGGTGCTGAGCAGGACGCTGGTGCCCTGCTCGCGCAGCTCCCGGATGCGGCCCCACAGGTTGGCCCGGTTCTGCGGGTCGAGGCCGGTGGTGGGCTCGTCGAGGAAGAGCAGCGGGGGCGCGTGGACCAGCCCGAGCGCGATGGCCACCCGGCGCTTCTGCCCGCCGGACAGGGTGCGGCCCGGCCGGTCGGCGAGGTCGGCCAGGTCGAACCTCTTCAGGATCCGCTCGGCCGCCGCCGCGGCGTCCGCGACCCCGTACAGCTTCGCCGCGAACGTGACCTGGGCGCGCGGCGAGTTCTGCTCCTCGACCCCGCCGGCCTGGCTGACGTAGCCGAGGGCGCGGCGGATCGCGGCGGGCTCCTTCAGCAGGTCGTGGCCGGCGATCCGGGCCGTGCCCGCGTCGGGCCTGATGAGCGTGGCGAGCATCCGGATCGTGGTCGTCTTGCCCGCGCCGTTGGGGCCGAGCACGCCGTAGATCTGGCCGGATCTCACCTCCAGGTCGACGCCGCGTACCGCCTCGACCGTCTGGACGCCTTTGCGGCTGCGCGAGGTGAAGGTCTTCTTCAGCCCCTTCGCGTTGATGATCATGCTTCTCCTAGGGAAGCTCGTCGCTCTCGACCTTGGCCAGCGCCTGCCGGCACCAGTCGAGCTGGGCCTGCAGCATGGCCGTGTTGAGCCTGAGCGACTCGTCGATGTGGCGGGGGGCGCCGAAGCGCTGCTTGGTGCCGTACGCCCGTTCGGCGCCGGCGATCGAGAGCTCCAGGAGCGCGCTCCGGCTCCGCAGAGCCTCCACCAGGGTCTCCTTGTCCAGGCGGTCCATGAATGTGAGCGCCACCTGGAACGGGTCCACGATCGGCATCAGCTCGTGCCAGACCGTCAGGAGCAGGCGGTGGAACTCCATCCGGCCGTCGTCGGTGATGGCGTAGACCGTCGAGCCGCCTTTGCCCGACTCGACCACCTCCAGCAGCCCTTCGTCGGCCATCTTGCCGAGCCCGTGGTAGATCGAGCCGAACTTCACGCTGGCCCAGCTGTCCGCACCCCACGTCTCCAGGTGGCGACGGACCTGGTAGCCGTTGCGGGGGCCGTCGAGGAGGGTGCCGAGGATCAGGATGCGGGTCGTGGACATGGCTCAAGTTTGTACTCAAATTTGAGTGTCCGTCAATCGTGAAAGGCTGCCGTTCATGAGTGAACGACCCACGGCCCTGGTTACGGGGGCCTCACGAGGGGTGGGCGCGGCCGTCGCGCGGGCTCTCGCCCCGACCCACGACGTGCTGCTCGGCGGGCGTGACCGGAAGGCGCTGGACGAGGTCGCGGCCGGGCTGCCCGGCGCGCGGACCTGGCCGGTGGAGCTGACCGAGGTCACCGAGGCGGACGTGGCCGGCGTCGACCGGCTCGACGTGCTCGTCCACAGCGCCGGCGTGACCAAGCTGGGCCGGATCGGCGAACTGCCCGTCTCCGTCTGGCGCGACACGATGGAGCTCAACCTGTTCGCGGTGGCCGAGCTGACCCGGCTGCTGCTGCCCGCGCTGCGGCGGGCGGGCGGCCACGTCGTCTGTGTGAACTCGGGGGCCGGTCAGCGGGCCAACCCCGGCTGGGGGGCGTACGCGGCCAGCAAGTTCGCGCTGCGGGCCTTCGCCGACGCGCTCCGGCAGGAGGAGCCGGAGCTGCGGGTGACCACGATCTACCCGGGCCGGATCGACACCCCCATGCAGCGGAGCGTCCGCGAGCAGGAAGGCGGCGAGTACCAGCCCGAGCGCTACCTCACCGCCGACTCCGTGGCCCGCGCGGTGCTGGCCGCGGTCACCGCGGGGCCGGACGCGCACCTGACCGAGCTGACCATCCGGCCGAGCGCGGGGCCTGTCTCCTGAATAGATCCATTCACTAGAGTGGGCGCATGCTCGACGCACTCGCCCACGTGGGGCGCGACCCCGCCACCGGCGGCTACAACCGGGACGCCTGGTCCGACGCCGACCTCGAACTGCGCGACTGGTTCGCGGGCGAGGCCGCGCGCCGGGGCCTCGACCTGACCGAAGACCGCAACGGCAACCTCTGGGCCTGGTGGGGCGACCCCGCCCGAGAGCCGGGCGTGGTCACCGGCAGCCATCTCGACTCCGTCCGCCAGGGCGGGGCCTACGACGGGCCGCTCGGCGTGGTGTCCGCCTTCGCCGCCCTCGACCTGCTTCGGGAGCGGGGGTTCCGGCCGTCCAGACCGGTCGGGGTCGTCTGTTTCACCGACGAGGAGGGCGCCCGGTTCGGCGTGCCCTGTGTGGGGTCGCGGCTGCTCACCGGGGTGCTGACTCCGGAACGGGCGCTCGGGCTGACCGACGACCGCGGCGACACCCTGGCCGACGTCCTCACCCGGGCGGGCCGCGACCCGCGCGCCCTCGGGCCCGACCCGGAAACCCTCGCCACCGTGGGCGCGTTCGTGGAACTCCACGTCGAGCAGGGCAAGGCGCTGGTCACGCTGGACCGGCCGGTCGGGGTGGCGCGGTCGATCTGGCCGCACGGGCGGTGGCGGTTCGACCTGCGGGGGCGCGCCGACCACGCCGGCACCACCCGGCTGGAGGACCGCGACGACCCGATGCTGCTGCTGGCCCGCCTGGTGCTGGCCGCCCGCGACTCCGCCGCCCGCCGCGACGTGCTCGCCACCGTCGGCAAGGTCCTCGTCACTCCGAACAACGCCAACGCCGTCCCCGGCCACGTCGCCGCCTGGCTCGACGCCCGCGGCCCGGCCGAGGAAAGCGTGCGCGCCCTCGTACGAGAACTTCAGGAACACCTCACCGGCGGCGCTCCCGGAGAGAGCGGGGGCCACGACCGAGATCACGGGGTCCGAGGCCCGGGTCCTGGCGGGAGTCCTGAGCGAGGTCCCGGGCCTGTCGTGGAGGTACGGGAGGAGTCGTGGACGCCGCTGGTGGAGTTCGACGCGGGGTTGCGGGAGCGGGTGGCGCGGGCGGCGGGGGAGGTGCCGGTGCTGCCGACCGGGGCAGGACATGACGCGGGGATCCTCGCCGCCGCGGGGGTGCCCGCCGCGATGTTGTTCGTACGGAACCCGACCGGTGTGTCCCATTCACCGGAGGAGCACGCCGAGGAGGCCGACTGCCGGGCGGGCGTGGTGGCGCTGGCCGACGTGCTGGAGGAGCTGTGTCGCTGACGTACTGGTGTGAGCGGGCGTGGCTGCCCGAGGGCGTGGCCGACGGCGTGCTGGTGGAGATCGACGGGGCCAGGATCGCGAACGTGACCAGGGGTGAGCCCGGCTCGGCGCGGCGGCTGCCGGGGCTGACCATTCCGGGGCTGGCCAACGCGCATTCCCACGCGTTCCACCGCGCGCTGCGCGCCGCCACGCAGACGGGCAAGGGCGACTTCTGGACCTGGCGCGACCGCATGTACGAGGTCGCCGGCCGGCTCGACCCCGGCTCCTACCTGAGGCTGGCGCGGGCGGTCTACGCCGAGATGGCGCTGGCCGGGGTCACCTGCGTGGGCGAGTTCCACTACCTGCACCACGCCCCCGGCGGGATCCCGTACGGCGACCGCAACGAGATGGGCCACGCGCTGATCACGGCCGCGCGCGAGGCGGGGCTGCGGATCGCGCTGATCGACGCCTGCTACCTGTCGGGAGGGCCGGGCGCCGGGCTGGTGGGCACGCAGCTGCGGTTCGGGGACGGCGACGCCGACGGGTGGGCGGCGCGGGCGGAGGAGCTGGCCGCCGCGTACGAGGGGCAGCCGGACGTGGAGATCGGCGCGGCCATCCACTCGGTGCGGGCCGTGCCGCCGGAGCAGATGCCGGTGGTGGCGGAGTTCTCCCACCGGCACGCCGCGCCGCTGCACGCGCACGTCTCCGAGCAGCGGGCCGAGAACGCGGCCTGTAGGGAGGCGTACGGGGCCTCGCCTGCCCAGGTGCTGCAAGATCGCGGGGTGCTGGGGCCGCGGACGACGGCCGTGCACGCCACGCACCTGTCGGAGACCGACATGGGGCTGCTCGGCGACTCGGGCACTTACCTGTGCATGTGCCCGACCACCGAGCGGGAGCTGGCCGACGGGATCGGGCCGGCGCGGGAGGTGTTCGACCGGGGGTCGCCGCTGACGCTCGGGTCCGACAGTCATGCGGTGATCGACCTGTTCGAGGAGGCGCGGGCCGTCGAGCTGAACGCGCGGCTGGCCACCGAGCGGCGCGGCCACTGGACCGCCGCCGAGCTGCTCGCCGCCGCCACCGCGGCGGGGCACGCCTCGCTCGGGTTCCCGGACGCGGGGCTGCTGGTGCCGGGCGCGTGGGCCGACCTGGTGACGGTACGGACGGACACGGTACGGACGGCGGGCGCGTCCGGGCTGGAGGCGGTGGTGTACGCGGCGACGGCGGCCGATGTGCGCACGGTGATCTCGGGCGGCCGTCTGATCGTGGACGAGGGCGAGCACGTGCTCGGCGACGTGGGAGCACTGCTGACCGAGGCGATGGAGGGGTTGCGGTGACGGATGCCGGCCGACGGGAGGGGACCGCGGTGACGACGCTGGTCGAGGGGATCGGGCTGCTCTATACGGGGGATCCGGAGCGGGAGGAGATCGAGGGCGCCGCTCTCGTGATGGAGGGCGAGAAGGTCGTCTGGGCTGGGGAGGCAGGGCGGGCGCCCGCTGCCGATCGGCGGGTGGACGCCGGGGGCAGGTGTGTCATCCCGGGGTTCGTGGACAGTCATGCGCATCTGGTCTTCGGCGGGGACCGGACGGCGGAGTTCGAGGCCCGCATGTCCGGCGAGCCGTACACCGGAGGCGGCATCCGCACCACCGTCGCCGCCACCCGGGCCGCGAGCGACGCCGAGCTGGCCGCCCGGGCCGCCGCGCTGGTGGCCGAGATGTACAGGCAGGGCACCACCACCGTGGAGATCAAGAGCGGCTACGGGCTGACCGTCGAGGACGAGCGCCGCTCGCTGGAGATCGCCGCCACGCTGACCGAGGAGACCACGTTCCTCGGCGCGCACGTGGTGCCCGCCGGCGCCGACCCCGACGCGTACGTCAGCCTGGTCGCCGGCGAGATGCTGCGGGCCTGCGCCCCGCACGCCCGCTGGGTGGACGTGTTCTGCGAGCGCGGCGCGTTCGACGGCGACCAGACCCGGGAGATCCTGACCGCCGGGATGAAGGCGGGCCTGCGCCCCCGGGTGCACGCCAACCAGCTCGGCGAGGGCCCCGGCGTGCGGATCGCCTGCGAGCTGGGCGCCGCGTCGGCCGACCACTGCACCCATCTGACCGACGCCGACGTGGACGCGCTCGCCTCCTCGGGCACTGTTGCGACGCTGCTGCCCGGGGCCGAGTTCTCCACCCGCTCGCCGTACCCGGACGCGAGGCGGCTGATCGACGCCGGGGTGACGGTCGCGCTGGCCACCGACTGCAACCCGGGCTCCTCGTACACCTCCTCGATGCCGTTCTGCGTCGCGCTGGCGGTGCGGGAGATGGGGATGACGCCGCTGGAGGCGATCCGGGCGGCGACCCGGGGCGGGGCGCGCGCTCTTGAGCGGACGGACGTAGGCTGGGTGGGTTCCGGAAGCCGCGCCGACCTCGTATTCCTCGACGCTCCTTCGTACGTTCACCTGGCCTATCGGCCCGGCGTTCCCCTCGTCCACCAGGTGTTCCGCGGCGGTCTCCTCCTTGAGTAGGAGGCCCAGAACCCTCCTGTGGTCGTAGTTCTTTGGGGAATCTTTGCCTGCGGCCGGACGTTGGCGGGTTAAGAACGCAGCTGCGGAACGAGGTGCCTGGGGATGGCAAGGCCAACGGGGAGTCGAGGGCAGGAGCAGCACGTCGCGGATCGAGATCTGCTGGGGACCTACCTGGCCGAGATCGGTAGGGTACCGCTGCTCACGGCGGAGGAGGAGGTCGAGCTGGCGAAGCGGATCGAGGCGGGTCTCTTCGCCGAGCAGCTTCTCGACAGCGGGAAGGCGGAGCCGCGGATCGGGGACGCGGCCGACGAGGAGCTGGAACGCCTGGCGATCTCAGGCCAGCGGGCCAAGGACGAGTTCATCCAGGCCAACCTGCGCCTGGTGGTGGCGGTCGCCCGTAAGTACTCGGGGCGCGGGATGCCCCTGATCGACCTGGTCCAGGAGGGCAACCTCGGGCTGGTGCGGGCGGTCGAGAAGTTCGACTACAAGCGGGGTTACAAGTTCTCCACCTACGCCACGTGGTGGATCAGGCAGTCGGTGGGGCGGGCCATCCACGAGCAGGCCAGGCCCGTGCGGCTGCCCACGCACGCCGGGGAGCAGATGACCCGGCTGATGCGGGTGCGCCGCGACATGCTGGCGGAGTTCGACACGGAGCCGACCGACGAGGACCTCGCGTCGGTGCTGGAGCTGCCCATCGAGCGGGTGCGCGAGCTGCGCCGCTGGGCCTCCGACCCGGTCTCGCTCCAGCTGGGCGTGGGCGACGAGGACGAGACCGAGCTGGGCGACATGATCGCCGACGACACCTGGGGGGACCCGGAGCAGCAGGCGATCGACGTGCTGGAGCGCGAGCGGCTCGACGAGTGGCTGACCGGGCTGGAGGGCGACACGCGCGACATGTTGCGCTGGCGTTACGGAATGGTCGACGGGCGCGAGCACACGCTCACCGAGGTGGGCGAGCGTTACGGCATCGGGCGCGACCGCGCCCGGCGGATCGAGCGCGACGCGCTGGCGCGGCTGCGCCGCATGGCCGACACCGCCGCCTGATCTTCCTACGGAGCTCTTCCCGAGGCCGGTCCCCGCAGAGGGGGCCGGCCTCGCCGCTTTCCGGGCCCCTGGTACGACCGAAAACCGCCGGAATCTGGGCGGTGAGACAACCGAAACTCTCCCGAAACACCGGCGCGGCGAGATTCACGAACGTGAAACACACCAGGTCGAACCCCGAAACCGGGGCCGAACACGCTGGGGCGATCACGTCACCGTTAAGGAGGGTCGCGCCGTGCAGATCGATACCGGCACCACGGCCTGGATGCTCACCGCCACCGCGCTGGTGCTGTTGATGACTCCCGGGCTCTCGCTGTTCTACGGCGGGATGACCAGGGCCAAGAGCGTCCTGAACATGATGATGATGTCGTTCTCCGCGATCATCGTCGTCACCGTACTCTGGCTGTTCTTCGGGCACTCTCTGGCATTCACGGAGAACCCCGTGTCGGCCGTCAACAGCTTCGTCGGCGGGTTCGACGCGCTGGGGCTGCAGAGCCTCGTCGACACGGCCACCGCCGACGACGGCACGGGCATGCCCAGCCTCGTCTTCTCGGCCTTCCAGCTGACGTTCGCCATCATCACGGTCGCCCTGATCAGCGGCGCGATCGCGGACCGCGCGAAGTTCGGGGCCTGGGTCCTGTTCGCGGCCGTCTGGGCGACGATCGTCTACTTCCCGGTGGCCCACTGGGTGTGGGGCGGCGGCTGGCTCAACTCGATGGGGATCGAGGACTTCGCCGGCGGCACCGTCGTGCACATCAACGCCGGGGCCGCGGCGCTCGCGCTGGCGCTGGTCATCGGCAAGCGGCAGGGCTGGCGCAAGGAGCCGATGCGGCCGCACAACCTGACGCTGGTGCTGCTCGGCGCGGCCCTGCTCTGGTTCGGCTGGTTCGGCTTCAACGCCGGCTCCGAGCTCGTCGTCGACAGCATCGCCGGGCTGGCCTTCATGAACACCCAGCTCGCCACCGCCATCGCGGCCGGCGCCTGGATCGTGGTGGAGAAGCTCCGCGACGGCCACGCCACCAGCCTCGGCGTCGCCTCCGGCGCGGTCAGCGGCCTGGTCGCCATCACCCCCGCCTGCGGTTTCGTCGACCCCTGGGCGGCCGCGCTGATCGGCCTGATCGCGGGCGCCGTCTGCGCCTTCGCGGTCGGCCTGAAGTACCGGCTCGACTACGACGACTCGCTCGACGTGGTCGGCGTCCACCTCGTCGGCGGCGTCATCGGCGCGGTCGCGCTGGGCTTCGTGGCCGCCTACCCGGCGACCGACGACCAGAGCACGGGCCTGTTCTACGGCGGCGGCTTCGGCCAGCTCGGCCTCCAGGTGCTCGGCCCGGTCGCGGTCGGCCTCTACTCGTTCGTGGTCACCTGGGTCATCGGCAAGGTCATCGACAGGACGATGGGCTTCCGGATCCCGGCCGAGGACGAGGTGACCGGCGTCGACGTCACCACCCACGCCGAGACCGGCTACGACCTCGGCACCGTCCACGCCTCGGGGATGAGCTCCCCCAACGGCCCCGTCACCCCGGCTCCCAAGAAGGTGGAAGCATGAGGCTCATCACAGCCGTCATCAAGCCGTTCAAGCTCGATGACGTGAAGGCCGCCCTGGAGCAGTTCGGCATCAAGGGCATGACCGTCAGCGAGGCGAGCGGCTACGGCCGGCAGCGCGGTCACACCGAGGTCTACCGCGGCGCCGAGTACCAGGTGGACCTGGTGCCCAAGGTCCGCGTGGAGGTCCTGGCCGAGGAGGACGACGCCGAGGACGTCATCGACGTCATCGTCAAGGCGGCGCAGACCGGCAAGATCGGCGACGGCAAGGTCTGGTCCGTCCCGGTCGACACCGTGGTCCGGGTGCGGACGGGGGAGCGCGGGCCGGAGGCTCTGTAGAGGCGGATCGGGGGAACGGTGAGGGACGAGGCGCGCTCGTACGCGGCGGCCCGCAAGGAGCGGACCGCGGACATCGACCGCTGGCTGCGGGACCTCTTCCGCACGGCCGGCGACGGAGAGCACGTCTCCCTGGTCGCCGTCGGCAGCCTGGGGCGGGGCGAGCTCGCCCCGGGCAGCGACCTCGACCTCGTCCTGCTCCACACCGGCCGGCCCGACGTCGGCCGGATCGCCGACCGCATCTGGTACCCCGTCTGGGACTCCGCCATCGGCCTCGACCACTCCGTCCGTACGGTCGAGGAAGCGGTGGCGGTGGCCCGCGACGATCTGAAGGCCGTGCTGGGCCTGATCCAGGCCCGGCACGTGGCCGGTGACCGGGAGCTGACCAGGAGGGCCAGGGAGGCGGTGCTCGCCGAATGGCGGGCCGACTCCCGGCGCAGGCTCGGCGAGCTGCGCGACCAGGCCGAGCAGCGCGCCCAGGCCAGCGGAGAGCTGGCCTTCCTCCTCGAACCCGACCTCAAGGACGGCCGCGGCGGGCTCCGCGACGTCCAGGCGATGCAGGCCGTCGCGGCGGCCTGGGTGGCCTCCGCGCCCGGCCCCCGGGTGCGCGAGGCCCACGAGTTCATCCTCGACGTGCGGCACGCCCTGCACGTCGTCACCGCCCGCGCCACCGACCGGCTCGTGCTGCAGGAGCAGGACGCGGTGGCCGGGCTGCTCGGCCTGCTCGACGCCGAGGCGGTGATGCGCAGGCTCGCCGAGGCGGGCCGGACCGTCTCCCACGCCTTCGACTCGACCTGGCGGACGGTTGACAAACTCCTGTCAGGGCCAGCGCCGCGCGGCCGCCGCCCGCTCGCCGACGGGGTGGTCGAGCACGGCGGCGAGGTGGTGCTCGCCCGGGGCGCCTCGCCCCGTAAGGACCCGGTGCTGGCGCTGCGCGCCGCCGCCGCGGCGGCCGAGTCCGGGCTGCCGCTGGCCCCCGCGACCGTGTCGGTTCTCGCAGCGCAGTCGGCCCCCATGCCGGTGCCGTGGCCGGAGACGGCGCGCGACGCGCTGGTGTCCATCCTCGGCGCCGGGCGCGCGGCCGTCCCCGTGTGGGAGGAGCTGGACCAGGCGGGGATCATTGTCAGACTCCTTCCTGACTGGGAGCGGGTGCGGCACCGCCCGCAGCGCCACCCGATCCACCGGTTCACCGTCGACCGCCACCTGATCGAGACGGCCGCGAACGCCGCCGGGCACACCCGCGAGGTCTCCCGCCCCGACCTGCTGCTGATCTCGGCGCTCCTGCACGACATCGGCAAGGGCTGGCCCGGCGACCACTCCTCGACGGGCGAGGTCGTGGTCCGCGACATCGGCGCCCGCATCGGGCTGCCGCCGCGCGACATCGACGTCCTGGCCACGGTCGTCCGCCACCACCTGCTGCTTCCCGAGACCGCCACCCGGCGCGACCTGTCCGACCCGGTCACCATCGAGAAGGTCGCCGCGACCGTGGGCTCGCGCGAGGTGCTGGAGCTGCTGGCGGCGCTGGCGGTCGCGGACGGCACCGCCACCGGCCCCGCCGCCTGGAACGCCTGGAAGGCCGGGCTGGTCGCCGACCTGGTGCGCCGGGTGCGCTCGGCGCTGTCCGGCTCGCCGCCGCCCGCCGCGCCCACGCTCTCGCCGGAGCAGGCGGCGCTGGCCCGGCACGGCGGCGGCGCGGTGCGGGTGCAGGGCGGCGCGGTGACCGTGGTCGCGCCGGACCGGGCCGGTCTGCTGTGGAGCGCCGCCGGCGTGCTGGCCGCGCACCGGCTCGTGGTGCGCTCCGCCTCGGCGGCATCGGCCGGCGCCACGGCCGTGATCGAGTTCTCCGTCGTCCCCGAGTACGGCGCGCCCCCGGATCCCGCGACCCTGGAGGCCGATCTCCGGCTGGTCCTCGCCGGCCGTCTCGACATCGAGCAGCGGCTCGCCCGGCGGGCCCGATCCATGCGTCCGGCCCGGGTTCCGGTCGCTCCGCCCAAGGTCACACTGGTCGACGACGCCTCCGCGACCGCCACCGTGGTCGAGGTCAGGGCCCATGACCGGCCAGGATTGCTCTGGCGGATCGGGCGCGCGTTCGGTGATTGCGGTCTTGACGTGAGGGCCGCTCACGTGGAGACTCTCGGCGCGGAGGCGGTGGACGTGTTCTACGTGGTCGACCGTGCCGGACGCCCCCTCAGCGACAACATTCAGCGCATCCAGGTCCGCGACGCCGTCCTTGCCGCACTGCGATAACCAACAGCACACGACGTACGGTCACCTTTGTAACGATTGTGTCCGGTTTGTTCGGTGCATTAGATGCTGCGGATACCTTGTGGACGACCTGAAGACCGGTGCATGGTTTCGGGATGAATGAGGGGTATCGGGAGCAGTGACTACGGGGAACTCCGACGGTGGCATCGCCGCGAGGCTCGACCGCGCGAAGCGGGCGATGCCTTGGCTTGCCCTCCGTAACTGGCGAGTGCGCTGGCGACTGACCGCGCTCGTCCTGGTTCCCACCATCGCCGGCGTCGTGCTCGGGGGAGCGCGCGTGGTGGAATCCGTACAGAGTGTCGCCGCCTTCGACCGCACGGCCGTCGCGGCCGTGCAGGCGGAGCGGGTGCGCGCCCTCGTGCAGGCCCTCGGGCTGGAGCGCGACACCGGCGGCTGGCACAACGCCGCACGATCTCAGCGCAAGCGGCTGGAGAAGCCGTACGAGGAGCGCAAGGCGGAGGTCGACCGGCTCGTCCAGTCCGTGAAGACCGACCTCGGCGAGATGGACGAGTCCTACGGCGACCGCGTCACCCAGGCCGTCGCACGCGCCCACATCGACCTGGACAACCTCGACAAGATCCGGGCAGAGGGCCAGCGCGACACCACCCGCTACGACACGCTGATGGACACGCTGCTCCGGCTGCACGACGAGCTGAGCCTGCTCAGCGAGGACTCCGAGATCGTCGGCAACTTCCGCGCGCTGAGCGCCCTGACCAGGGCCAAGGAGCAGGTTTCCCGCCAGCGCGTCCAGCTCCTGCGCGGCCACTACAACGCCGACAGCGTGGACGCCAAAGAGGTCGAGCGGTTCATCGCCGCCAACGCCGCCCAGCGCGCCCAGATCGAGGCCGTGACCCAGGAGGCCGGCGCCCAGGTCGGCATGGACCTGCAGCGCGCGCTGACCATGCCCGAGTACTACAACAGCGAGCTGACCAAGTCCCGCGCGGTCACGCTGGCCAGCGGCCGCGCGCCCGGCGTCCGGATCCGCGACAACCTGCTCGCCTCGACCAGCCCCGACACGGCGGCGCCGGACCAGTGGTTCGACGACAACAGCAAGGTCATCGCCGCGCTCGTCTCTGTCGAGAACAAGGTCGCCGAGCAGGTGGCGCTCCGCTCGCAGGAGCTGCGCGACCGGGAGATACGCAACGCGATCATCGCCGGCACGCTGATCATCGGGCTGCTGCTGATCGTGCTGCTGCTCACCGTCGCCATCGCCCGCTCGATGGTGACCCCGCTGCGCCGCCTGCGCACCGAGGCCCTGGAGATCGCCGGGTTCCGGCTGCCGGACGTGGTCCGCCAGCTCCGCGTCTCCCAGGAGACCACCGCTCCCGAGATCCGGCCGATCGAGGTCGCGGGCAACGACGAGATCGGCGAGGTGGCCCGCGCCTTCGACCAGGTGCACCGCCAGGCGGTGCGGCTGGCCGCCGAGGAGGCCGAGCTGCGCGGCAACATCAGCGCCATGTTCGTCAACCTCTCGCGGCGCACCCAGACGCTGGTCGAGCGGCAGATCTCGCTGATCGACGGCCTGGAGAAGAGCGAGCAGGACGGCGGCCGGCTGGCCGACCTGTTCAAGCTCGACCACCTGGCCACCCGCATGCGCCGCAACTCCGAGAACCTCCTGGTCCTCGCCGGTCACGAGCCCACCCGCCGGCGCAGCCAGCCGGCCAAGCTGATCGACGTGGTGCGCGCCTCGCTGTCGGAGGTCGAAGGATACGAGCGCGTGCAGGTCAAGGTGCACCGCGCCACCTCCGTGCTCGGCAGCGTCGCCAACGACCTGGTCCACCTGGTGGCCGAGCTGGTGGAGAACGCGCTGCAGTTCTCGCCCAGCAACTCCCAGGTCACCGTCTCCAGCAGCCTCATCGAGGGCGGCGGGGCGCTGCTCTCGGTCACCGACACCGGCATCAGCATGACCGAGGAGGAGCTGGCCGAGGCCAACCGCCGCCTGGCCGAGCCGCCGGTGGTGGACGTGTCGGTGTCGCGCCGCATGGGCCTGTTCGTCGTCGGCCGCCTGGCGCTGCGCCACGGCATCCGGGTGCAGCTGCGCCGGGGCGACGGCACCGGTCTGATCGCGATGGTGCTCATCCCGCCGGTGCTCATCCAGGACTCCAGCAGGCAGCCGCTGCCGCAGCGGCCCGCGTTCGGCGGAGGCAGCACGTCCGTCCCGCACCGGCCGCACGTGCCCGCGCAGAACGGCTACCTCTCGCAGGGAAGCCTCGAGTCCTACGACTCCGGCGCCGGGCGGGCCCCGGCGGGGCCGTTCGGGCCCGACACCGACGCGCCGCGTCACCCGTCCTTCGACTCGGGGACGTTCCCCTCGTACCCGAGCCAGGCGGGCCAGCCGCAGGGCTTCTCGCCGGGCTCCCACCCGTCGGCGCCGCCTGCTCAGGAACGGCCCGGCTCCTACCCGTCGGGACCCCACCCGGCGGCGCCGCCCGCTCAGGAACGGCCGGGCTCCTACCCGTCGTACCCGGGCCCGGAGCTGCCGCGCCGCAAGCCCGCGCGCTCGGACTTCCCCAGCCCCGACTACCCGAGCCACGACTACCCGAGCCCGGACTATCCCAGCCCGGACTATCCCAGCTCTGAGGGCCTGCGCCCGGCGCCCGGCGGCCAGTACGGCACGAACGACGTGCGCACGCCGGAGCCGCCGCCCTCGGTGGACGTCTCGCCGATGGACGCCGACCAGGAGGAGTACCTGCCGATCTTCGCCGCGGTGGAGTCGGCCTGGTTCCGCCGGCCGCAGGGCGAGCAGGAGCAGGGGGCGGGCACCAGCGACGACACTTCCGGTCAGCCCGTACCCTCTGTGGAGGAAACGTGGCAGACCGCCGCCGACGCCGGTTGGCAGGCGGCGGCCGCCGCCAGCGACCCCAGCCTGGGCGGAGTCACCTCCGCCGGGCTGCCCAAACGCCAGCCGAAGGCGAACCTCGTGCCGGGATCGGTGAGCAGACCGGCGCCTCAGCAGCAGGCTCAGGCGCCCCGGCCGCCGCTGTCGGCCGAGCGGATGCGCAACAGGATGGCCAGCTTCCAGCAGGGAATCCGGCGGGGCCGCGCGGAAGTACGCGAACAGGAGGAACAAGAGTGATCGAGCGTCCTGAGGAGGGCGAGTGACGACCCTCAGTCATGAGGCGCACCGGTTCGACTGGCTGATCACCGATTTCGTGCGGAACACGCCCGGAGTCGCGCATGCCGTCGTCGTATCGGCGGACGGCCTGTGCCTGGCCGCCTCGGAAGGATTCCCGCCGGACCGGGCCGACCAGCTCGCCGCCGTCTCGGCCGGGCTGCTGAGCCTCACCGTGGGCGCCTCCCGGGTGTTCGAGGGCGGCGCGGTGACGCAGACCGTGGTCGAGATGGAGCGCGGCCTGCTGGTCGTCATGGCGATCAGCGACGGTTCCGTGCTGACCGTGCTGGCCTCGGCCGAGTGCGACATGGGACTGGTGGCGTACCAGATGACGCTGCTAGTCGACCGCGCGGGCCAGGCGCTCACGCCGGCCCTGCGCGCCGAGCTGCAAGCGGCCAGGACGCGGTGATGTGAGTGAGGAGGAGGGGAGAGGGCCGTGTACGGGAGTGACGGGCACGGGGACGAAGAGCCCCTGTTCCGTCCCTACGCGGTGACGGGCGGACGCTCCGAACCGCGCTACCACTTGGCGATGGAGACGTTGATCTCCTCGATGTCCATTCCGGACGACGAGATGGCCATGCTCACTCCCGAGCAGGAAGCGATCATGCAGCTCTGCCGGTCGTTCCGGTCGGTCGCCGAGATCTCGGCCCTGCTCCGGGTCCCGCTGGGCGTGGCCCGGGTGCTGGTCGCAGACATGTCCGATGAAGGGCTCGTCCGCCTGCACGCGCCACGCCTGGAGCAGGGACAGCCAGACCTCAACATGCTCGAAAGGGTGCTCAGTGGACTTCGCAGGCTCTAGCCCCGGCCTCACCTCGACGAAGATCGTGGTCGCGGGCGGCTTCGGCGTCGGCAAGACGACGTTCGTGGGGGCGGTGTCCGAAATCCTGCCGCTGACCACCGAGGCGGTCATGACCGACGCCTCCGCGGGAATCGACGACATCGGCCTCACCCCGCACAAGCAGACCACCACGGTCGCGATGGACTTCGGCCGGGTGTCGCTGGACCGGGACCTGATCCTGTATCTGTTCGGCACGCCGGGCCAGCACCGGTTCTGGTTCATGTGGGACGACCTGGTGCGCGGCGCGATCGGCGCGGTGGTGCTGGTCGACACGCGGCGGCTGGCCGACAGCTTCCCGGCCATCGACTACTTCGAAGAGGCGGGGCTGCCGTTCGTCATCGCGATCAACGGGTGGGACGGGCAGTTCCAGCACGGCGACACCGAGGTCCGCGAGGCGCTGGCGCTCTCCCCGCAGGTGCCGATCGTCCGTACGGACGCGCGGGACCGGGAGGCGGTCAAGGGCACGCTGATCTCCCTGGTGGAGCACGTGGTGCGGCTGCGGGCGGCGCCCGTTTAGGACAGGCGAATTACCGGAAATATGAGGCTTGCCCACACTACGCTCTTGATCTCCGAGGATCTGATGGAGACAGAGGGCGTGCATGGTGTGGATCGCATTGGCGGGCGGCCTCGCCGTCATCGGTGTGATCGTCTGGTCCTTCAGGCGCAACGCCTCCCGGGCTGAGGAGCCCGCTCTACACCGGTCCCCGCGGGGCTGGGCGGACCGGCTCGACGAGAACGGGCGGGTGGCCTTCAGAGAAGGGCTGCGGGCGTACCAGGACAAGGTGGGCCCACTCGACGTCGGCGAGGACCGCGGCGTGCTGACCGTGCGCCGGCCGCCGGCGCTCGTCTCGCTGTACCTGCTCGCGGACCGGTTCGCCGAGCGCGGCCCCGAGGGGCTGTACGACCCCGAGGAGACGGTGCGCCAGCTGGTGACCTCGTGCCTGGCCGCCGAACAGCCCGGCGTGCTGCACCTGCGCCCCGGCTGGCTCGACGGCGAGATCGACGGCCTGGACCGGGGCGCCTTCGCCGCGGCGGTGCGGGAGATCGTCTGCCCGGATCGGGACGGCTGCCGCGCGGACCCGGACGCCGGCCTGCTGGAGGTCGCCGTCGCGCCCGAGGGCGGCGACGAGGGCAACACGCTCCTGCTCGACCTGGCCCGCGTGCTCGACGCCTACGAGAAGCTACGCGCCGACCGGCCCGGCATGCCCGCCCGCGCCCTCCTGCGCGACGTGCTCTTCCGCCTCCTGACCGAGGACGGCCCCGGCCTGGCCTGGACCCGGCCCCCGACCGCCAGGCACCGCGCCACCGTCCTCGCCGCCGGCCCCACCGAACGCCGCCCCGCCAGCTGAGACGCCGCGCCCGCCGAGGGATGTCCCCCGAGTTGAGGTGCCGTCCCCTGGGGTGAGTGGCCAGGACCGACCGCGTCGGGACCCTGCGTGCTAGGTGTCGGTGGAGCGGGTGTCGATCAGGGCTTGGATGCCGTCGAGGACGCGCTGGAGGCCGAACTCGAAGGCGTGGTCGGCGCTGTAGGCGGCGCCGAGGGCTTCGCCGGCCGCCTGGCCGACGCGGGCGGCGGTGGGGAAGCGGTCGGGGTCGGCGATGAGGCTGAAGAAGGGCGCGTGCGCGGCCCACCACTGCTCGTCGGACATCCCGGTCTGGCTCTCCGCCTGGGCGGCCTCCACCGCGCCCCGGGCCGTGCCGTGCACGAATCCGGTGATCAGCGTGATGACCGAGTCCATCTCCACGTCGGTGAGCCCGATGCCGTCGATGGCCCGCAGCTCGTAGTCGTACTTGGCGGTCACGTTCGGCCCCAGCACCGGGCGGCTGGTGGCGACCTGCAGCAGCCAGGGGTGGCGCTGGTAGAGCGCCCAGTTCTCGCGGGCGATCAGCTCCAGCCGGGCCCGCCAGCCGCCGGGCACGTCCTCGGGCCTGGCCGTCTCGCCGTAGACGGTGTCGAGCATGACGTCGAGCAGCTCCGGCTTGCCGGGCACGTAGGTGTAGAGCGACATGGTGCCGACGCCCAGCCGCTCCGCCACCCGGCGCATGGACAGCGCCTGCAGCCCCTCGGTGTCGGCCACCTCGATGGCGGCGCGCACGATCCGGTCGACGCTGAGGTCGGGTTTGCCCTTCCGGCTGACGCGCTCGCTGGTGCGCCAGAGCAGCGCGAGGCTGCGCGCCGGGTCTCCCTTGCCGCTGTATTCCACCGTCACCCTTCGTACGGTACACCGTACGGTTGCGCAGCTCCACCGTGCACTGTACCGTACGCCGTACGACGGAAATGAGGAGGTGCGATGGCGGTGATCGAGGCGCGCGGGCTGCGCAAGACCTACCGCGGCAAGACCGCCCTGGACGGCTTCGACCTGGAGGTGGCCGAGGGCACGGTCTGCGGACTGCTCGGCCCCAACGGCGCGGGCAAGACGACCGCGGTGCGCATCCTGACCACGCTCCTGCGCGCCGACGGCGGGCGCGCGAGCGTGGCGGGGCACGACGTGGCGCGCCACCCCCGCCGGGTGCGGCGGTCGATCGGCCTGGTCGGGCAGTACGCGGCGGTCGACGAGCTGCTGACCGGGCGGCAGAACCTGGAGCTGTTCGGCCGGCTCTACCACCTGGACGCCCGCTCGGCCCGCGACCGGGCGGCCGAGCTGCTGGACGCGTTCGGGCTGGACCATCCGGGTCCGGTGGGGGAGTACTCGGGCGGCATGCGGCGCAGGCTCGACCTGGCCGCGAGCATGATCCTCGACCCGGCCGTGCTCTTCCTCGACGAGCCGACCACCGGGCTCGACCCGCGCAGCCGCGGCGAGGTCTGGCAGGCGGTGCGCGGGCTGGTCGCGGGCGGCACCACCGTGCTGCTCACCACGCAGTACCTGGAGGAGGCCGACCAGCTCGCCGGGCGCGTCGTGGTGATCGACGCCGGGCGGGTGGTGGCCGGGGGCACACCCGACGAGCTGAAGTCCCGGCTCGGCGGCGACCGGCTCGACGTGGTGATCCGCGACCCGGAACGGCTGGGCGAGGCGGCCGGGATCGTGGCCGCGGCGGCGGGCGGCCCGGCGGCGGCCGACCCTGACACCCGGCGCGTCAGCGTGCCGGTGACCGACCGGGTCGCGGCCCTGGCGGCCGTGCTGCCCGCCCTGACCGGGGTCGGGGTCGAGGCCGACGACGTGGCCGTCCGCAGGCCGACCCTGGACGAGGTGTTCCTGAGCCTGACCGGCACGAGGAGGGAAGAGGGATGACGACGCTCGCCCCGGAGATAGCGGACGGACCGCTGACACGGCTGCGCTGGGCGCTGGCCGACGGCTGGACCGTGGCCCGCCGGGACCTGCTGCACTGGGCCGCCCAGCCGATGACCGTGGTGTTCGGGATCGTGTTCCCCATCATGATCACGCTGGCCTTCGGCTACCTGTTCGGGGGCGCGGTGGCGGTGCCGGAGGGGGCCGACTACTTCACCTTCCTCATGCCCGGCATGTACGGCATGACGATGCTGTTCGGGCTGAGCGCCACCATGACCGCCGTCATCACCGACCTGAACAGGGGCGTCACCGACCGGTTCCGCGCCATGCCGATGGCGCCGGCGGCCGTGCTCATCGGCCGCGCCGTCGCCGACCTGCTCAACTCCGTGCTCGTGCTGGCGGGCCTGATCGCCTGCGGCCTCGCGGTCGGCTGGCGCCCGGCCACCCCGCAGGGCGCGCTCGGCGCGGTGGCGCTGCTCCTGCTGCTGCGCTTCGCCCTGCTGTGGGCGGGCATCTACCTGGGCCTGCTGGTCCGGAACCCGGGCACGACCGTGGTGATCCAGACGCTGGAGTTCCCGGTCGGGTTCCTGTCCAACGCCTTCGTCGCCCCGTCCACCATGCCGGGCTGGCTGGGCGCGCTGTCGGAGTGGAACCCGCTGTCGTCCACCGTGGCCGCCGCCCGCGAGCTGTTCGGCAACCCGGGCTGGGGCGGCGACTCGTGGGTGGCGCGGCACCCGGTCCTGATGGCCGTGGTGTGGCCGCTGGCGCTGACGGTCGTCTTCTTCATCCTGTCGGTCCGGGCGTACCAGCGCCTGGACCGCTGACCTGGTGGCGGTAGAAGTCGACCGGCTCCGGCGGCAGCGGGGTGTCGCCGAGGATGAGGTCGGCCGACTTCTCCGCGAGCATCATGACCGGGGCGTAGATGTTGCCGTTCGTCACGTACGGCATGACCGAGGCGTCCACCACGCGCAGGCCCTCGACGCCGTGCACCCGCAGGGTCTCCGGGTCGACCACCGACAGCTCGTCGACGCCCATCTTGCAGGTGCACGACGGGTGCAGCGCCGTCTCGCCGTCGCGGGCGACCCACTCCAGGATCTCCTCGTCGGTCTGCACCGACGGGCCCGGGGACAGCTCGCCGCCGTCGAGGTCGGCCCAGGCGGGCTGGGACAGGATGTTCCTGGCGTGCCTGACGGCCTCCACCCACTCGCGCCGGTCCTGCTCGGTCGACAGGTAGTTGAAGCGCAGGGCCGGCTTGACCCGCGGGTCGGCCGAGGTGATGCGGACCGAGCCGCGGGCGTCGGAGTACATCGGGCCGATGTGCACCTGGTAGCCGTGGCCGCCAGCCGGGGCGGAGCCGTCGTAGCGGACCGCGATCGGCAGGAAGTGGAACATCAGGTTCGGGTACGCGACCTCGTCGTTGGAGCGGATGAACCCGCCCGCCTCGAAGTGGTTGGTGGCCCCCGGCCCGCCGCGCAGGAACAGCCACTGGGCGCCGATGAAGGGTCTGCGCCACATGGCCAGCGAGGGCTGCTGCGACACCGGTTTCAGGCACGCGTGCTGGACGTACACCTCCAGGTGGTCCTGGAGGTTCTCGCCCACGCCGGGCAGGTCGTGCACCACCGGGATGCCGAGTGGCTCCAGCAGCGAGGCGGGGCCGACGCCGGACAGCTGCAGCAGCTGCGGGGAGTTGATCGCGCCGCTGCAGACGATGACCTCGCCCGCCTCGATGCGCTCGCCGTCGCAGACGACGCCGGTCGCCCGCTTGCCGTCGAAGACGATCCGCTCCACGAAGGCCCGGGTCCTGACGGTCAGGTTGCGGCGCCGGCGCACCGGGTGGAGGTACGCGCGGGCGGCGCTGAGCCGCCGGCCGCGGTGCAGGTTGCGGTCGAAGGCCGCGAAGCCCTCCTGGCGGTAGCCGTTCACGTCGTCGGTGAGCGGGTGCCCGGCCTGCTGCACGGCCTCGAAGAACGCCTCGAACAGCGGCCCCTTCGCCGGCCCGCGCTCCAGCTTGAGCGGGCCCTGCCCGCCGCGGAAGTCGCTGTCCGGGTCGGCCAGGCAGCTCTCCATCTTCTTGAAGTACGGCAGGCAGTGCGCGTAGTCCCAGCTCTCCATGCCGGGGTCGGACGCCCAGCGCTCGTAGTCGAGCGGGTTGCCGCGCTGGAAGATCATGCCGTTGATGCTGCTGGAGCCGCCAAGCACCTTGCCGCGGGCGTGGTAGACGCGGCGGCCGTTCATGTGCGGCTCGGGTTCGGACTCGTACTTCCAGTCGTAGAACCTGCTGCCGATGGGGAACATCAGCGCGGCCGGCATGTGGATGAACACGTCCCACCGCCAGTCGGCGCGCCCGGCCTCCAGCACCAGCACCGACACGGACGGGTCGGCGCTCAGCCGGTTGGCCAGGGCGCAGCCGGCCGAGCCGCCGCCCACGATGACGAAGTCGTACCTCACCGGGGGATCCAGTCCTTCCACACGATCTCGTTCTCGTCCACCCAGCGCTTGGCGGCCTCGGCGGCCGACAGGTCCTCGTTGACCATGTCGCTGGCGACCTTGTTCTGGTCGTCGTTGGTCCACTTGAAGTTGCGGACCAGCTCGTAGGCCTTTCCGCCGGTCTCGGCGAACCTCTTGCTCACGATCTTGTCGAGGAGGTACGGGGGATAGTCGCACGCGACCTTGGCCGGGCGCGTGTCGCAGCCGATGGCGTGCGCGGGCAGATTGATCTTCACCAGTTTGACCTTGGTGAAAAGGTGCTGCGGCTCGTAGAAGTAGAGCAGCAGCGGCGTCTTGTTCTTGGTGGCCGACTGGGCGGCCTTGATGAGAGCGTCCTCGCTCCCGGAGTAGACGACCTTGTAATTCAGCTTGAGATTCTTGATCAACGCCTCGTCATTGGTGACGAACGAGGGGTCGCCGTCGAGCATCTGCCCGAGTTCGCCGGATTGCGGGGTCTTGAAGAGGTGCGCGTACTTGTTTAGGTTTCGCCAGTCCGTAATGTCCGGATATTGCCTGACCATCCATTCCGGGACATACCACCCGATAACCCCTTTGTTGCCGGTGAGACCGGCGGAGAGCGCGACCTTGCGCTTCTCGATGTACTCCTCCTTGAGGTCGTTGTGACCCCAGTTCTCCACGATGACGTCGACCTCGCCGCTCTCGAACCCCTTCCAGGAGTCCGCTTCGGCCATTTCGCGCGTCTCCACCCGGTAACCCAGCTGGGTCTTGAGCAGGTGGGCCAGCACGGCGGCCTGGGCCTGGTAACCCGCCCAGCCGTGGATGTCGATCTTGACGGTCCGGTTGGCGTCGGCCCTGGTGGCGGGCTCCTCGCCGGTGCAGGCGGTCAGCAGCAGGGCCAGCGCGAGCGGCCCGGCGAGAATCTTGGTTCGCATGAGAGTCTCCGGCGCCCGTGACCCGCGCGGGGCGGGTCACGGGTCTCAAGGGGGATCGGAGTGGCTTACTTGGGGATCCAGGCCTGCCACTTGTCCGGGTTGGCCTCGATCCACTTCTTGGCGGCGTCCTCACCGGACATGCCGCCGTTGGTCATGTCGTCGGACACCTGGTTCTGGTCCGCGTTGGTCCAGTTGAAGTTCTTGACCAGCTCGTACGCCTTGCCCCCGGTGTCGGCGAACTTCTTGCTGACGATCTTGTCGAGGTCCATCTCCGGGTAGTCGCAGGCGACCTTCTTCGGGTCGGCGTCGCAGCCCTCGGTGTACTCGGGCAGCTTCACCCGGACCAGCTCGGTCTGGCTGAACAGCCAGTGCGGGTCCCAGAAGTAGAACAGCAGCGGCTTCTTCTGCGCCTGCGCCTGCTGGGCGCTCTTGATCAGCGCGGCCTCGCTGCCGCCGGTGACGATCTTGAAGTCGAGCTTGAGGTTCTTGATGAGCGCGGCCTCGTTGCTGACGTACGAGGGGTCGCCGAACAGCAGCTGGCCCTTGCCGCCGGACTCGGAGGTCTTGAACAGGTCGGCGTACTTGTTGAGGTTCTTCCAGTCGGTGATGTCGGGGTGCTCGTCGGCCATCCACTTCGGGATGTACCAGCCGATCACGCCCTTGTTGCCGGTCGAGCCCGCCTCGACGGCGACCTGCTTCTCCTCGATGTACTGCTTCTTGAGGTCCGGGTGGCCCCAGTTCTCGATGATGACGTCGACGTCGCCGGTCTCGAAGCCCTCCCAGGCGAGCTGCTCCTTGATCTCCGGCATCTCGACGGTGTAGCCGAGCTCGTTCTTCAGCAGGTAGGCCACCACGTTGGCGCTCGCCTCGTACCCGACCCACGGGTTGACCGCGATCTTCACCGTGCCGGCCGGGGAGGCGGAGTCGGCGGAGCCCTCGGGGGAGGCGGCGGTCGTCGCGCCGTCACCGTCGACGGTGGCCCCGCCGCAGCCGGTGGCGAGCGCGAGCGTCAAGAGGCCTGCGAACAGGCGAATCTTCATGTGAAATTCCTTTTCCGGGGGAGGGAACGCCCGTCGGCGCCCTGCGTGATGCGGTCGAGCATGACTCCGAGCAGGACCGTGGCGACACCGGCGACGAAGCCCATGCCGAAGTCGGGACGCTGGGAGAATCCGAGTACGACGTCGTAGCCCAGCGCGCCGGCCCCGACCAGCCCGCCGACCACGACCATGGCGAGGGTCAGCACGATCCCCTGGTTGGCGGCGAGCAGGATGGCCCGGCGGGCCAGCGGCAGCTGCACCTTCCGGAGGATCTGCCCGGGGGTCGAGCCGGTGGAGGTCGCGGCCTCGATCACCGAGGCGGGCACGTTCCTGATGCCGTCCTCGACCAGCCGCACCACGGGCGGCACGGCGTAGATGACCGAGGCGAAGATCGCGGTGAACCGGGTGGTGCCGAACAGGGCCAGCGCCGGGAGCAGGTAGACGAACGCGGGCATGGTCTGCGCGGCGTCCAGCAGCGGGCGCTGCACGACGGAGAACCGGTCGGAGCGGGCGGCGGCGATGCCCAGCAGCACGCCGATCGCCAGGGTGGCGACGACCGCGACCGCGACCGTGGTCAGCGTCCGCATCGAGTGCTCCCACGTACCGAGCAGCGCGATGCCCAGCAGGCAGGCCAGCGCCGTCAGCGCGGGCCGGGCCCCGCTGACCCGCCAGGCGGCCAGCAGCACCCCGGCGGCGACCAGCCACCACGGCGCGGTGGTGAACACCGTCTCCAGCGGGTTGAGCAGGTAGATCGTGACCGTGTCCTTGATGAACGTGGTGACGCCGTACCAGCTCGTCTCGGCCCAGAGCACGGTCTCGTTGATCGGGCGGGTGACGCTGACCGTGAGCTCCGCGGGCCACTGCCGCGGCACGAACGCCGCCGCCGCCAGCCCGGTGAGCGCCAGCGCGCCCGCCGCCGCGAGCCTGCCGCGGCCGATCCGGCTGTGCGGGTCGCGCCTCGCCACCGCGACCATTATCCGGTCCAGCACCACCGCCATGATCACGATCGCGATGCCGGCCGGGAGCATGATGCCGACCTGCGCCCTGGACAGGCCGCGGATGATGTCGGAGCCGAGGCCGGGCGCGGAGATCAGGTTGGCGATGACCACCATCGACAGCGCCATCATGATGGTCTGGTTCACGGCCAGCGCCATGGTGGAGCGCGCCAACGGCAGATACACCTTGAACAGCGTCTGCGTACGGGTGGCGCCCAGCGAGGCGGAGGCCTCGACCGCGGTGGGGGAGACCTGCCCGATGGCCAGCGCCGTGATGCGGATCGCGGGCGGCATCGAGTAGATCATCGTGGCGATCGCGCCGGCCGGGGCGCCGATGTGGAAGAAGAGCGCGAGCGGCGCCAGGTAGGCGAAGGTCGGCATGATCTGCATGACGTCCAGCACCGGCGTGATGGCCTTGCGCACCCGCTCCGACAGCCCCGCCCAGACGCCGATCGGGACGCCGATCGCCAGCGACAGCAGCACCGCCGCCGCGACCAGGGCGAGCGTCTCGACGCTCGACTGCCAGAGCCCGAACACGCCGAACGAGGCGAACCCGGCCACCGCCCCCAGCGCCACCCGCCAGCCGCCCGCCAGCCAGGCGAGCCCGCCCATGACCCCGATCAGCCCCGGCCACCCCATCGCGACCAGCGTCGACAGGAAGAACGTGTAGACCAGGTCGACGAACAGGCGGATGTAGTTGAGGAAGTACAGGAAGATCGGGTTGTCGTTGCGGTGGTCGTCGATCCACTCGCGCAGCTCGGTGACGGCGGTGAACGGCGCCGCCTCGCTGTTGTGCGGCAGCGTGCCGGTGCCGCGGAAGACCAGGTACACCAGGACGAACAGGACCGTGATCCCCGCCGGGGCGGCCCATCTCGGCATCCGCAGCCCGGAGGCGGAGGTGACGGTCGTGCTGCTCATGCGCCGGCCCGTGCCGCCGCGGGCGTCTTCTGGCCGGACAGGAAGGCGAGCAGGTCCACCCGGTCGACCACCCCGGCCAGCTCCTCCCCGTCCATGACCCGGATCGGCCTGGAGGACTCGGAGGCGGCGCCGATGGCGTCCTGGACGACCGTCGCGGCGGGCAGCGCGGGCCCGTCCAGCGGCTCGCCGCTCTCGGGCGGCCGGGCGATCCAGCGCAGCGTCAGCACCTGGCTCCTGGGCACGTCGTGGACGAAGTCGGCCACGTAGTCGTCGGCCGGGGCGCCCACCAGCTCCTCGGGGCTGCCGATCTGGACGATCTCGCCGTCCCGCATGATCGCGATGCGTTCGCCCAGCTTGAGCGCCTCGGACAAGTCGTGGGTGATGAACACCATCGTCTTGCCGACCTCGCGGTGCAGGCGGATGATCTCGGCCTGCATGTCGCGGCGGATCAGCGGGTCGAGCGCGCTGAACGGCTCGTCGAAGAGCATGACCTGGGGGTCCACGGCGAGCGCGCGGGCCAGGCCGACGCGCTGCTGCATGCCGCCGGAGAGCTGGTCGGGGTAGGCGTCGGCGTGACCCTCCAGGCCCACCAGCGACAGGATCTCCCCGGCCCGCTCGTGCCTGGCGGCCCTGGGCACGCCCTGGACCTCCAGCCCGTACGCCACGTTCTCGATCACCCGGCGGTGCGGCAGCAGGCCGAAGTGCTGGAACACCATGCTGACGTGGTGCCGGCGCAGGTCGCGCAGGCGGGCGGGGGAGGCGGCGATCACGTCCTCGCCGCCGATCGTCACGCTTCCGGCGGTGGGCTCGATGAGCCGGGTGAGGCACCGTACGAGCGTGGATTTGCCGCTCCCGGACAGGCCCATGACGACGAAGACCTCGCCGGGACGGACCTCGAAGCCGACGTCCCGCACGGCGGCGGTGCAGCCTGTCTTCTCTCGGAGTGCGGCGGGGTCCAGGTGCCTGTCCTCGCTCGCCAGCACTCTCTCGGACTTGGGCCCGAAAATCTTCCAGAGCCCTTCGACCGCGATGGCCGCGTTCTCAGGGGACACCCCGCACTCCTCGCCTTCTCGCCTAGGGGGCTCAACATATGGCGTCAAGAAAGAAAAACTCAACGTTGTGACCGTTAGGAGACCTGTGCGCATCTGCGGTGTTATGTCCTTGGACCGTGCAAAACACCCATTCTCGGACATAGCCGGGCGTAATGCATTATTTCTGACCATATGGTCTTCATAAATGGAGCCCCAGGTTCTATGCTCATGCGTCACACTGCTTGACTTATGCCGCGTTATGGTCTCTTGGCTGGCCTGGCGCGGGTGTGTTCCAATTACCCGGGCTTGCGGAGATTTTCCAGGGGTCACAAGGCCATAGATTTGCGCCGATACAGGGCGAGAGGTTGTGTTCGGTGAGTACTGAGTTAGCAGAGCGTCCGCCGGAAGAAGGCAGGTGGCGGCTGCGTAACTGGCGTGTCCGAGCCCGGCTCGTCGCCCTGATCCTGGTGCCGACAGCGGCCGCCGTCCTGCTCGGCGGGATTCAAGTGATCGCCTCGGCCGGCGCCGCCGCCGACTACGCCCGGATCAACCAGCTCGCCCGCCTCAGCGAACAGGTCGGCGGCCTCACCCACGAACTCTCCGGGGAACGCGCCAGACTCTCCTGGTTCATCGCCCGCAACCGCCCGCAATCCCAGCTCCCCGACGTACGCGCCCAGATCGGCAAGACCGACGCCGCCATCCGCGAGGTCAGAGAGACCGCCGAAGGGCTGCTCGGCCAGGTCACCGGCCGGACCGCCGACCAGATCCAGAACATGCTCAACCGGTTCGACGACCTGCGCGGGCTGCGTAAACAGGCCATCGAGGCCGACCTGCTCCCCGGCGCGACCGTCCAGCTCTACACCACCGTCGTCAACGACCTGCTCTCCATCCACAACCAGCTGATCAGCGGCAGCCAGGACGACGAGCTGTTCCGGCAGACCCGCATGCTCGACGCGCTCGCCCGCGCCAAGGAGAGCGTCTCCCTCCAGCAGGCCCTGCTCACCACGGCCCTGGTGGAAGGATCCATCAGCCAGGAACAGCTCAAGACCTTCCTCGGCGAGCTGTCCCGCGAGGAGACCCAGCGCAAGGCCTTCTCCGAGGAGGCCACCGCCGAGGAACGGCGCTTCTTCGACGAGACCGTCAACGGCCACTCCGCCGAGGACATGCTGTTCCTGCGCGAACTGGTGCTCATCCGCGCCACCGCGGGGCAGTCGCTGCGCGGCCTCGACCTGGCCAGCCGCGACGACGCCAGGCGCTGGTTCGAGGCCTCCACCACCGTCGTCGACTCCCTGCGTACGGTCGAGCAGCGCCAGGCCGAGGGCATCCACAGCCGCAGCGAGTCGCTCAGCGCCGCCGAACAGCAGCGCGCGTACGTGATCGCGGGCGCCGTCCTCGCCCTGCTCATCGCGGTGCTGGCGATCACCACCGGGGTGGCACGGTCCCTCGTCCGCCCGCTGCGCAGGCTCCGCGCCGAGGCCCTGGAGATCGCCGGCAAGCGGCTGCCCGAGTTCGTCCAGCACCTGCGGGAGTCCCGCGACGGCGCGGTCGACGCCGAGGTGCCGCCCATCGGCGTCTTCTCCAGGGACGAGGTCGGCGAGGTCGCGCGGGCCTTCGACGAGGTCCACCGGGAGGCGGTGCGGCTGGCCGGCGACGAGGCCCGGCTGCGCGCCAACGTCAACGCCATGTTCGTCAACCTGTCGCGGCGCAGCCAGACGCTCGTCGAGCGGCAGCTCACCCTCATCGAACGGCTGGAACGCGGCGAACGCGACGACGACCGGCTGGCCGACCTGTTCAAGCTCGACCACCTGGCCACCCGCATGCGCCGCAACTCCGAGAACCTGCTGGTCCTGGCCGGTCAGGAGGCCGCGCGCAAGTGGAGCCAGCCGGTTGAGCTGATGGACGTGGTCCGGGCCGCGCTCGGCGAGGTCGAGAGCTACGACCGGGTCAGCATCCAGATCCAGTCGGACGCGGCCATCGCCGGCCAGGCGGTCAACGACGTCGTCCACCTGCTCGCCGAGCTGATCGAGAACGCCGTGTCGTTCTCCTCGAACGACACCCGGGTCGTCATCTCCAGCAGCCGCATCGACGGCGGCGGGCTCATGGTCGCCGTCACCGACCAGGGCATCGGCATGAGCGGCGAAGAGCTCGCCGAGTGCAACTGGCGGCTGGCCAACCCGCCGGTCGTGGACGTGTCGGTGTCGCGCCGGATGGGGCTGTTCGTGGTCGGGCGGCTGGCGCTGCGGCACCACATCAAGGTGCAGCTGCGCCGCCAGGACGTGGGCGGGCTCTCCGCTATGGTCCTGCTGCCCGAGGCGCTGCTGACCCCCGTCCCCGGGGCCACCGCCGCCGCGCCCTTCCCGCAGCAGCAGGGGCCCTCGGCCGCCGACCCTTCGTCGTTCGCGCACGTGCCGATGCAGGCCAGCACCGCGCATCCGGGGATCGGCCATCCGTCCGTCCCGGGTACGGTCTATCCGTCGCTGGAGTCGGTGCCCGAGCCGTCGTCCTGGTTCAGCTCGTCCCACACCCCGTCGGGAGACGGCGCCTTCACCGGAGACAGCCGCAGCTTCCCCTCGGACGCCGCCCCTTCCCAGGACAACCCCTTCGTCTCCCAGGACAACCCGTTCGCCTCCCGCGACTTCCCGCAGGCCCCCGCCTTCGGCGGATCCTCCGGCTTCCAGCAGGGCGGCGGGTACGGCGCATCCCACGACGTCTCGCAGGAAGGCGCGTTGCCGCGGCGGTTGCCGCCGGACGGGGGACTGGGCGGGGATCTGCCGCGCCGTCTCCCCGCTGAGGACGGCGGTCTGCCCCGGCGGCGGCCGCCGGAGGGCGAGGCATCCCAGGGCGAGTACCTGCCGGTCTTCGCCTCGGTGGAGTCCGGCCCGCCGGCGTCGAGCTGGTTCACCAAGCCCGCCTTCACCGACGAGCCCGCCCCTCAGGACGCGGCGCCGGAGCGGTCCTGGCAGTCCGACGAGTCCTGGTCCGCGAGCGAGACCGCCGCGATACCCAAGATCGACCCCTCCGCCCCGCCGCCGTCCCGGAGCGACGAGTGGTCCTCGCCCGCCGACACCGGCTGGCAGGCCGCCGTCGCGGCCCGGGAACCGGCGATGGGCGGCGTGACCAGCTCCGGCCTGCCCAAACGGACCCCCAAGGCGAACCTGGTGCCCGGCACCGCGGCGCCCGCCCCGTCTCCGGCGCCCGCGCCGCCGGTGTCTCCCGACCGGCTCCGCAGCAGGCTCTCCAGCTACCAGCAGGGTGTGCGCAAGGGCCGGGCCGAGCTTGAGGAGGACTGATGAGGGATCTGAGCCAGGCGGCCAGGGACGTGAACTGGCTGGTGTCCAACTTCGTGGAGGAGGTGCCCGGAGCGGCGCACGCCGTGGTCGTCTCGGCCGACGGCCTGCCGATGGCGTTCTCCCGGGGCTTCCCCAAGGACCGGGCCGACCAGCTCGCGGCCATCGCCGCCGGGCTGGTCAGCCTGACCGAGGGGGCGGCCAAGGTCTTCGAGGGCGGTCACGTCGTCCAGACCCTGGTGGAGATGAGAGGCGGCCTGCTCCTGGTGATGTCGATCAGCGACGGGTCCTGCCTGGCCGTGCTGGCCGCGCCGGACTGCGACATGGGCCTGGTGGCCTACCAGATGACGGTCCTGGTGGAACGGGCAGGGCAGGTGCTCACGCCCGACGTGCGGGCGGAACTGTCGGCCGCGCGGCCCTGGTGATGGGAGTAGACGTTGGCATCGTGGCATGGCGGCGAGCCGGAGCCGGAGCGCAGCTCATTGGTGAGGATGTACGCCGTCACGGGCGGCCGTACCCGCAGCACGCTGGCGATGGAGGCGCTGGTCTCCTCGGCGACGTCGATCCAGCTCGGTCACACCTACACGCGTGAGTACCGGCAGATCAGCGAGCTGTGCCGGCAGGTGAGGTCGGTGGCGGAGATCTCCGCGCTGCTGGCCATGCCGCTCGGCGTGGCCCGGGTGCTGGTCGCCGACATGGAGGCAGAGGGGCTGGTCAGGGTGTATCAGCCGCAGTTGGACGCAGGCAAGCCGGACAGGGGCCTGCTCGAAAGGGTGCTCAGTGGACTTCGCAGGCTCTAGCCCCGGGCTCACCTCGACGAAGATCGTGGTGGCCGGCGGCTTCGGGGTGGGCAAGACGACGTTCGTGGGGGCGGTGTCCGAGATCATGCCGCTCACCACGGAGGCGGTGATGACGGACGCGTCGGCCGGGGTCGACGACGTCTCGCTCACGCCCAACAAGAGAACCACGACGGTGGCGATGGACTTCGGCCGGGTGTCGCTGGACAGGGATCTGATCCTGTACCTGTTCGGCACCCCCGGCCAGCATCGCTTCTGGTTCATGTGGGACGACCTGGTCAAAGGGGCGATCGGCGCGGTCGTGCTGGTCGACACGCGCCGATTGGCCGACAGCTTCCCGGCGATCGACTACTTCGAAGAGGCCAAGCTGCCCTTCGTGATCGCGCTCAACGGGTGGAACGGCGAGTTCCCGCACGACGAGCACGAGGTGCGCGACGCGCTCACCGTCGCGCCGCACATCCCGGTCGTCCGGACCGACGCCCGCAGCCGTGAAGCGGTCAAGTCGACCCTCATCACGCTGGTCGAGCACGCTCTGACGGTCCGTTCCCCCTACTGAGCCCGGCTACTGGGCCGACCACCAGGTGGCCGCCACGAGCTCCGCCACCAGGGTCTCCGTCAGCAGCCGGACGTCCGGGTCGTCGTCGTGCGCGTACCGCACGGCCGCCGCCGCGTCCTTCACCTCGCCGCCGACGGTGACGATCGTGGAGCCGCGCTCGCGTACCCAGTCCATCGCCTGCTCGTCGTAGCGGGAGCCGGGGAAGAGCAGCGCCCGGTAGGACAGCGTCTTCGTCAGGTAGACGTCCACGTGCGCCCAGTCGCCCGTCTCGCAGGCGTCGGACGGCCTGCGGGGGCACTCGCGGATCATGAGCGCCGACTGCTCCGCCGACGACAGCCGCTCGGTGGGGGCGATCATGTAGACGCCGTGCGGCCCGTCCAGCAGCTCCAGCACCCGCGGCAGCCAGTCGTCGCGCCGCTCCAGCAGGTCGGTGGTGGCCTCGGCGGCGCGCCGCACCAAGGCGGGAACGTTCCGGCCGGCGCCGGTGAGGCGGGACTCCAGGGCGAGGAGGAGGGCGAGCGTGTGCTGGTAGGACCGGCAGGCCACCCCGCCGCGCTCCTCGCGGGCGTGCATGGGGACCACCAGGTTCGCGGCCTCGGTGATCGGCGAGCCGGGCGTGTTGGTGAGCGCCATCAGGAGCGACGCGCCGCCCGCGTACCGCTCCACCGCGTCCAGCGTCTCCCGGCTGCCGCCGGTCGCCGAGATGGGGACGACCAGCGTACGGGGGTCGGGCGGGAAGGTCGCGGCGGCCGAGGCGTACTCGGCCCAGGCGTTCACCCCGGCGGCGCGCATCCGCAGCGCGGCGACCCCGGCGGCGAACCGGGAGCTGCCCATGCCGAGGAAGAGCACCCGGTCGATGCCCTCGGGCAGCCCCGCGAACGGGTCCTCGGCGTCGAGCGCCGCGGCCAGGTCGGCGAGGGCGGCGGGCTTGGCCTCAAGGTCGGCCAGGAACAGGTCGGGATTCACGGGTTCTCCTCGGGATACCAGGTGCGCAGCACGCCCATCGGGGCGTACCGCCAGCGAGGCAGGTGGCGGGCCGCGTAGATCAGCTCGCGGCACTCCTGCTCGACTTCGAAGGGCCTGATCAGGTTCTTGTCCAGCAGTTCGGGCCGGCCGCGTTCGGCCAGGCGTCGCTCGTACGCGCCGAGCATCAGGTCGCGGGCCTCGCGAGCCCAGGCCGCGGCGCGGCCGGCGGGCAGGCCGCGGCGCTTGACCGCGACCTGGGCGACGTGCTCGACGCTGGTGGCGAGCTGGGCGACGTCGCGGGCGGCGGGCTGGTACGGGTCGGCGTCGGTGACGGTGGGGTTGCCGTCGAAGTCGATGACGGCGTAGCCGTCGCGCCAGCGGAGGATCTGGCCGACGTGCAGGTCGCCGTGGATGCGGATCAGGGGGGTGGCGGGGGCGGTGGCCAGCGGCGCGAGCTCCGCCCGGAGGCGACCGGCGGCGGATTCCAGCCAGGCGCCGTCGGGCCCGCCGGTCAGGGCCAGGGCCTCCTTGAGGGCGTCCTCGGCACGGCCGGCGTAGTCGCGCCCGCCGGACGGTTCGCCGGGCAGGGCGGCGAGCGTGAGGTGGAGGTCGGCCGCCAGGGCGCCCAGGACGGGGGCGAAGGCGGTGTCGCCGGCCTCGGCGTCGTCCACGCACCAGGTCCAGCCGTCCACGGCGTCGGGCAGGTAGCCGGTGACGAGGGCCAGCAGCCGGTCCCCGGCGAGCAGCGCGGCGTAGGGCGGGGCGGTGTGCGTGAATCCGGCGCGGGCCAGTTCCGGGAGCACGTCGAGCGCCGGGTGCGGAATCGGGACCGGCGGTGTGAGCCATTTCACGACGACGCGCTCATTCACCACCACGGAGTAATTCGTCTGATCGACGTGGGCTCCGAACTCGCGTTCCGCCGGCACCCCGATGTGGCATCCGGTGGCGTCATGCGAGAGGCTGGGCAGCGGCAGGAAGCGCCGGACCTCGAACGGCGGCGGCACCTCCCCCTTGATCGCCTCCAGCAGAGCGGCGGTGAGACCGCGGTCTCGCTCGGTGAGCGGATTCTCACCCAGAGACAGCAATCGGTCCCAAATTGAATTCGAATTCAACACAGAGATCAAACTTCCAGGTAGCAATGTCCGTCAAAGTCTTGCTCATGTTGATTTCTGCTGCAACACTCCTCATCTGGTCTGTCGTGCCCGGTTGGTCGCGCGACCCCCCCAATCGCACAGTTCCTAAGGAGTAGCGACCGTGTTCCGAACCCGGTTCACCCGTCGTCTTCCGGCTGCCGTCGCGGCCGCCGGCCTCGCGCTCGCCGTCGCGGCGTGCGGCGGTGGATCGACCGACAGCGCAGAGACCACGGCCCAGGCAGCCCAGCTCGACCCCAACGCCGACCTGACCAAGCAGCAGCTCACGGTCACCGTGTGGGACGGCTACACGCCGCAGGAGCTGCAGGACATGGTCAAGAACGAGCTCAAGATCTCTGACATCAACGTCACCCTGCACGACACCAACGAAGTCGCGATGAGCAAGCTGACCGCCAGCGGCGATCACGGCATCGACGTCGCCTTCGTCTCCGGGCAGTACGCGCAGGCGCTCAACGAGCAGGGGCTGCTGGAGCCGATCCACGCCGAGCTCATCCCGAACCTGGCCAACCTGTACCCCGAGGCTACCCAGCTGTCCTACGACAAGGGCAACAAGTTCTCGGTGCCCTACACCTGGGGCACGACCGGCATCTGCTACCGGAGTGACCTGGTGAAGCAGGAGCCGACGAGCTGGATGGACATCCTCAAGCCGCCGTCCTGGGCCGAGAAGAAGGTCACCATGATGACCACCGAGCGCTGGCTGGCCCTGCCCGCCATCAAGGCCCTCGGCTACTCGGTCAACACCGACAAGGACGACGAGATCGCCAAGGTCAAGGAGCTGCTCCTGGAGGCCAAGCAGCACCTGCTGGCCTACGACGACCTCACCTTCGGCGACCGGCTGATCAAGGGCGAGGCCGTCATGGTCGAGGCGTGGGACGGCTGGTGCCCGACCACCGACGAGAAGCAGAACATCAAGTTCGCGGTGCCGAAGGAGGGCAGCGACCTCTGGGTGGACACCATGGTGATCATGAAGTCCTCCAAGAACAAGGAGGCCGCGCACGCCTTCATCAACTACATCCTCAGCCCCGACGTGCACCGCTGGGCCGCCGAGAACATCAACTACAAGGTGCCCAACAAGGCCGCGATGGACAAGGTCAAGATCGTCCCGGGCTCGCTGCTGGGCATCAAGCCGGCCGAGCTGCTCAACGGTGAGTCGATCATCGACATCGGCCAGGCCAGCACCAAGTACACCCGGATGGCGTCCGAGGTCAAGGCCGAGTAAGTGTGAAGGACAAGCCCGAATCCCGGCCGGTGTCCCTATCCAGAGGGCGCCGGCTGGGTGCGTTCGTGTTCCTCGCGCCGGGGCTGGCCTACCTGGCCGTGCTGCTGCTGGTGCCGCTGGGGCTGGTGCTCAGCTACACGGTCTTCCAGCGCGGCCGGTTCGGCGGGGTGGTGTACGAGTTCACCACGGAGAACTTCACCCGCCTGTTCGACTCGCTCTATCTGCGCGTGCTCCTCGACTCGCTGCAGATCGCGGGTCTGGCGACGCTGATCGCGCTGCTGCTCGGCTACCCCACGGCCTACCTGATCGCCCAGCTGCCGCGTAAGTGGAAGACGATCGCGCTGGTCGCGATCGTGCTGCCGTTCTGGACGAACTTCATCATCCGGGTCTACGCCTGGATCATCCTGCTGAGCCCGGAAGGACTGATCAACGGCTGGCTCCAGGCGTTCGGCTTCGGCCCGTACGAGCTGCTCTACAACCGGGGCGCGATCGTCCTCGGCCTGCTCTACTCGTACCTGCCGCTGATGGTGCTGCCGCTCTACGCCGCCATCGAGAAGCTCGACCCGCAGCTGCGGGAGGCCTCGGCCAACCTCGGCGCCTCGGCGTTCACCACCTTCCGCAAGGTCACGCTGCCGCTGACACTGCCGGGCGCGATCACCGGGAGCCTGTTCGTGTTCGTGCCCAGCTTCGGCAACTTCGTCATCCCCGAGATGCTCGGAGGCGGCAAGTCGAACATGGTGGGCAACCTGATCCGCAGCGAGTTCCTGTCGGCGCGTGACTGGCCGTTCGGCTCGACGCTGGCGCTGGCGCTCATCGCCGTGCTGCTCGTGCTCCTGGTCTTGCAGGCGTGGGTGACGCGCCGTGCGTAGATCAGGATGGCTGCACCTCCCGTTCTGGGCGACGTACGTGTTCCTGTACGCGCCGATCGTGGTGCTGGTGGTGATGTCGTTCAACTCCGGCCGTTCCGCCTACACCTTCGAGGGCTTCAGCCTCGAGTGGTACGGCGAGCTGGCCGGGGACGAGCGGGTCATGGGCGGTCTGGTCAACACGCTCATCGTGGCCGGCGGGTCCACCGTGATCGCCACCGTGCTCGGCACCATGCTGGCCGTCGGCCTGGCCAGGCACTCCAGATCGAAGGTCCTGGACGCGCTGGCGTTCATGCCGGCCGTGCTGCCGGACCTGGTGCTCGCGATCGGGCTGCTGCTCTTCTACGGCCTGATCCAGCTCACGCTCGGGCTGTACTCCGCGGTGCTGGCGCACGCGCTGTTCTCGATGGCGTTCGTGGCGGCCGTGGTCCGCACCCGGCTGTCGGGCGCGGACAGCTCCCTGGAGGAGGCCTCCCGCGACCTGGGCGCCGGGCCGGTCACCACCTTCATGAGGATCACGCTGCCCCAGCTCGCCCCCGGGGTCATCGCGGGTGCGCTGCTGGCGTTCACGCTGTCGCTGGACGAGTTCGTGATCGCCTACTTCACCATCGGCAACACCGAGCAGACGCTGCCGATCGTCATCTACTCAATGATCCGTTTCGGGGTCACCCCGAAGATCAACGCGCTGGCCGCGATCCTGCTCCTGGTGAGCTTCACGGCGGTGATCGCCGGACAGCGACTGACCAAGATCGGGGAGAGGGTTCCGCGTGCTCAAGATTGACGGGATCACCCGCAGGTTCGGCGACGTCACCGCGCTCGACGACGTCACGCTGGAGATCGAGCAGGGCGAGTTCTTCGCCCTGCTCGGCCCGTCCGGCTGCGGCAAGACGACGCTGCTGCGCATCATCGCCGGTTTCGAGACGCCCGACGCCGGCACCGTGACGCTCGACGGCGAGGACCTGCTGAGCAGGCAGCCGAACCGCCGGCCCATCAGCCTCATGTTCCAGTCGTACGCGCTGTTCCCGCACATGACCGTGGCGAAGAACGTCGCGTACGGCCTGGAGCAGGAGAAGCTGCCCCGCGCCGAGATCAAGCAGCGGGTCGGCGAGGTGCTGGAGACGGTGGGCCTGTCGGAGCTGGCCGGCCGCAAGCCGCACCAGCTCTCCGGCGGCCAGCGCCAGCGCGTCGCGCTGGCGCGTTCCATCGTCAAGCGCCCGCGCCTGCTCCTGCTGGACGAGCCGCTGTCGGCGCTGGACAAGAAGGTCCGCGCCGACATGCAGCTGGAGCTGAAACGGCTGCAGAACGAGGTCGGCATCACGTTCGTGGTCGTCACGCACGACCAGGAGGAGGCCATGTCGCTGGCCGACCGCATCGCGGTCTTCGACCGCGGCAGGGTGTGCCAGGTGGACGAGCCGGTCGCGCTCTACGACCGGCCCCGCAGCCGCTTCGTCGCCGACTTCGTCGGCGCCAACAACCTCTTCGAGGGTACGGCCGGAGCCAAGGACGAGCTGGAGACCGAGGACTTCGGCGTGCTGCCCGGCACCCCGGCCGAGGACGTGAAGCAGGGCGACAAGGCGCTGCTGGCCGTGCGGCCGGAGAAAATCGGGCTGAGCCAGGTCTCAGAGGACTCAGAGACCACAGAAGCCGCGGAAGGCGCAGAAGGCACAGAAAGCTCGGAAGTCACGGGCGAAACCGGGCTTAAGGGCACCGTGGTGGACGTAAGCTTCTACGGAGGCGTCTCGCACATCTCGGTCGACGTCCCCGGCCAGCCCCGGCATGTCCTGGTGGCGGTCCAGGGCGCGAGCGAGGTGAAGCCGGGCGCCGAGGTGCGGCTCGCATGGCAGGCCGAAGAGGCGGTCATCATCCCGGTGGATCAATGAATGAGATCGTTCCCTGTCACCGTCCGCGCGTACGACAGGATCAGCTCGGCGGCTTCGTCGGGCCCGATGAGGGGGTGCCTCGCGGTGATGCGGTACCCGTACGCGTCCTCCAGCGCGACGAGGTTGCGCGAGATCGTCAGCGTGTCGGTGGTGAGCCGGAAGACGCCCAGCGCCGCCCCCGTGTCGAGGATCGACTGATACATCGACACCTGACGGTCGTAGAGCGAGGTGAGCAGCAGGCCGTAGACGCGGTTGCGGCCTGCCGCGCCGCCCATCTCGTTGAGCAGCCGCACGTCGGGGTCGAGCGCCCCGGTCGGCAGGCCCGAGCGGATGGTGAGCACCAGCTTGGCGACCGGGTCGGTGAGCGAGGCGATCTGCCGCAGCCGCTGCTCGTAGAAGCGCTCCATGCCCGCGTGCTGCGCCTCGACCAGCAGCTCGCTCAGGTCGGGGTAGTGGTAGAGCACCGCGCCGGAGGTCAGCCCGGCCTCCTCGGCCACGTGCGAGAGCTGGACGCGGTCGAGGCCGTGTCTGATGATGGCCCGCCGCGCCGCCTCGATCAGGTCGATGCGCCGGTCACTGCGGCTCTTACGCTGGGCCATCTTCGCCTTCGCTTCCCAGAGTTGGCTTTACATTCAGGAATCCGTGAACCATAGTGCCCTGAAGTTGACCTTTGCGCCAGATGCGTAATTGAATTCCCGTTCAACACGCAAGACCCCCTCCGGAGTACCCCATGTCTCTCACCATCCTGTTCTGGCCGGAAAGCGCCTACGGCCCCACCAACAACTGCATCGGCATCGCTGACATCCTCCGCCGCCGCGGCCACCGGGTCGTCTTCGCGGCGGAGTCGTCCTGGAAGGGCAAGCTCGAAGCCCAGGGCTTCGGGGAGGAGCTCGTCGACCTCGCGCCGCCGTCCGAAGAGGAGGAGGACCCGGACCCGGGCAAGTTCTGGAAGGACTTCATCCGCGACACCCGGGCGGAGTACCGCAAGAGCACCCGTGAGCAGCTGGAGACCGTCACCGCCCCGATCTACAAGGAGCTGGTCGACGGCGCCAAGTACTGCGAGCCGCGGCTCAAGGAGATCATCGAGAAGGTCGACCCGGACGTCATCATCGAGGACAACGTGGTCACCTTCCCGGCGCTGCTGACGGCGGGCAAGAAGTTCGTCCGCATCGTCTCCTGCAACCCGCTGGAGATCCGCGGCGAGAACATCCCGCCGGTCTTCTCCGGGCTGCCCGCCGCGGACCGTTCGGAGTGGGACGCCTTCCGGGCCGAGTTCGACCGTACCCACCGCGAGCTGTGGAACGAGTTCAACGCCTGGTGCGTCGAGCAGGGCACCCGCCCGCTGCCCGAGCTGGAGTTCATGCACGAGGGCGACCTGAACATCTACGTGTACCCGGAGATCCTCGACTACGCCGCCGAGCGGCCGCTCGGCCCGACGTGGCACCGGGTCGACTCCTCCGTCCGCGAGACCGACGAGGACTTCGAGCTGCCCTTCGAGCGCAAGGAGGGCTCCTCGCTGATCTACTTCTCGCTCGGCTCGCTGGGCTCGGCCGACGTGGAGCTCATGCAGCGGCTGATCGACGTGCTCGCGACCACGCCGCACCAGTACGTGGTCTCCATGGGCCCGCTGCACGAGGAGATCAAGCTCGCCGACAACATGTGGGGCGCCGAGTTCCTGCCCCAGACCAAGATCATCCCCCTCTGCGACCTGGTCATCACGCACGGCGGCAACAACACCACCACTGAGGCCATGCACTTCGGCAAGCCGATGATCCTGCTGCCGATCTTCTGGGACCAGTACGACAACGCCCAGCGGGTGGACGAACTGGGCTACGGTGTCAGGCTCTCGACCTACACCTTCAAGGATGAGGAGCTGACGGGGGCGCTCGACCGCCTCCTCGGCGACACGGAGATGCGGGCCAGGCTGGCCGAGGCGGGCGAGGAGATCCGCCGCCGCGACGGCCTGCGCAAGGCCGCGGACCTGATCGAGAACTTCGGCCGCGGGTAGTTCCGCGACCGGATCGAGAACTTCGGCCGCGGCTGGTTCCGCGGCCGAGGAGAAGCACGGGAAGTACGACCATGCGTAAGTTGATCAACCCAGCCACCGGCACCGTCTTCGCCGAGGTGCCGGACACCCCGGTGGAGGCCGTCGAGACCGCCGTGCGGCGGGCCAGGACCGCCTTCGGCGAGTGGAGCGAGGCCACGCCCGCCGAGCGGGCCCGGCTCCTGCTCCGGGTGGCGGACCTGGTGGAGGCCGAGGCGGAGGAGCTGACCAGGCTGGAGGTCGAGGAGACCGGCAAGCCCGCGGCCGTCTTCAGGGACGGCGAGCTGCCCTTCCTCGCCGACAACCTGCGGTTCTTCGCCGGGGCCGCCCGCTCGCTCGACGGCACCGGCGCCGGGGTCTTCAGCTCCGGCTACACCTCGGTGCTGCTGCGCCGTCCGGTCGGGGTGGTCGGGTCGATCGCGCCGTGGAACTTCCCGCTGGTCATGGCCGTCTGGAAGGTGGGCCCGGCGGTCGCCGCCGGCAACGCCGTGGTGATCAAGCCGGCTCCTCAGACGCCGCGCACCACACTGCGGCTGGCGGAGCTGTTCGCCGAGGCGGGCGCGCCCGCCGGGCTCGTCCAGACGGTCACCGGCGACGCCGAGGTGGGCCAGGCGCTGGTCACCGACCCCGGTGTGGACATGGTGAGCGTGACCGGCTCGACCGAGACCGGCCGGGCGGTCATGACCGGTGCCGCCGCCACGCTCAAGCGCGTCCACCTGGAGCTGGGCGGCAAGGCGCCGGCGCTGGTCTTCGAGGACGCCGACCTGGCCGAGATGGCCCGCGGCGTGGCCCTGGGTGCCACGTACAACAGCGGGCAGGACTGCACCGCCGCCACCCGCGTGTACGTGGCCCGGGAGCGCTACGACGAGGCCGTGGAGGCGCTGCGGGCGACCCTGGCGCAGATCAAGGTCGGCGACCCCTGGGACCCGGCCACGGACATCGGCCCGCTGATCTCCGAGGAGCACCGGGAGCGCGTGCACGGCTTCGTGGCGCGCTCCGGCGGCAGGATCGTGCACGGCGGCGCGCCCGTCGACGGGCCGGGCTTCTACTACCCGCCCACGCTTGTGACGGATGTCGCACAGGAGAGCGAGATCGTTCAGGGCGAACTTTTCGGCCCGGTGCTCGTGGTCCTGCCCTTCGACGGCGAGGACGAGGGCGTGCGGCTGGCCAACGACTCCAGCTACGGGCTCGCCTCCTCGATCTGGTCGCGTGACGTGGCGCGCGCCGTCCGTGTCTCGCACCGGCTCGATGTGGGCGTGACCTGGGTGAACGACCACCTGCCGATCGCCAGCGAGGCGCCGCACGGCGGCGTGAAGGGCAGCGGGTTCGGCAAGGACATGAGTCAGGAAGCCGTCCTGGAGTACGCGGTGACGCGGCATCTCATGATCAAGCACGAGGCTCCCGCGGAGCGGGACTCTTTTCGGCCAGCCTGAAAGCGTGTGCGGCAAAATGTCCCCCCAAGTGTCGCTTTGGGGGCATTTGATGGGAAATGACCGGTTGGCCGATCTGGTACGGAGTGTGTTCCAATTACCCAGCCCGGCAGGTTCCCATGCGCCACACGCGTGTCTGATTTTTCAAGCACGTAACGGCGAGAGGTAGCGAGAGTCAGTGAGGACGGAAAACCCCAAGCACACGAGGCCGGGGGAGAACACAGGCGGACGTTTCCGGCTGGCGAACTGGCGCGTGCGCTCCAGGCTGGTGGCGCTGATCCTCATTCCCACGGTCGTGGGCGTGCTGCTCGCCGGTATCCAGCTCACGAGCGCCGTCGGCACCAGCGCCGAGTACCGGCGTCTCACCCAGGTGGCCGAGCTCGCCCAGCGCGTCGGCGCGCTCGCGCACGAGGTCGGCAAGGAACGCACGCTCACCGCGTGGTACATCGCCGACCGCCGCCGGGCCGGCCGCCTGGCTCAGCTGCGCACCCAGCGTGGAACGGTCGACGCCGCCAGGGACCGGGTGCTCGAGGCGGCCTCCGCCATCGACGACTCCTACCCCGCGCGCGTCCGCTCCGACGTCGACGGCATCCAGCGCTGGCTCAACGGCCTCGACGGCCTGCGCAGGTCGATGACCGCCCAGAACGTCCCGCCGCGGGCCTCCATCAGCACCTTCTCCGACATGATCGAGGTGCTCTTCGGCCTGCAGAACGGCCTCGGCGCGGGCATGGCCGACGACACCCTCCAGGGCGACGTGGCCGCGCTGACCGCGCTCCAGCGGGCCAAGGAGGAGGTCTCGCGCCAGCAGGGCATCCTCGTCGTCGCCCTGGTCGAGCGGAAGCTGGACTACGACGACCTGTCCGACTTCCTGGGCTCGTGGAACCGGCAGCAGTCGGAGCTCGACCAGTTCGAGCAGGAGGGGAGCGCCGCCGACCAGGCCGCCTACCGGCAGGCCGTGCGCGGCCCGCAGATCGACCGCGCCGACGCGATGCGCCAGCGCGCCCTGGCCCAGCTCCGCGAGTACGGCACCATCCGCGACCTCGACGTCACCACCAAGCGTGACCTCAACCTCTGGCACGAGAGCACGACGCTGGCGGCCAACGCCATGCGCAAGGTCGAGGACGGCCTGGCCACCCGCGTGGTGACCCAGACCCGGGAGCTCAGCGACGCCGAGCAGCGCAACGCGATCGTCTCCGGCGCGACCATCCTGATCCTGCTCCTGCTCGTCCTGGTGATCACCAGCCGGGTGGCCGGTTCGCTGGTCCGCCCGCTGCGCCGGCTGCGCGCCGAGGCGCTCCAGGTGGCCTCCACCCGGCTGCCGGAGACGGTCCGCATCCTGCGCGAGAGCGGCGAGGACGCGCAGATCCCCGAGGTGCCGTCCATTGGCATCGACACCCAAGACGAGATCGGGGAAGTGGCACGGGCGTTCGACGAGGTCCACCGCGAGGCGATCCGGCTGGCCGGAGACGAGGCCAAGCTGCGCGCCAACGTCAACGCGATGTTCGTCAACCTCTCCCGCCGGAGCCAGACGCTGGTCGAGCGGCAGCTGCAGCTCATCGAAGGTCTGGAGCAGGGTGAGGAGGACGAGCAGCGGCTCGCCAACCTGTTCCGCCTCGACCACCTGGCCACCCGCATGCGCCGCAACAGCGAGAACCTCCTGGTCCTCGCCGGCCAGGAGGCCGCCCGCAAGTGGAGCGAGCCGGTGCCGCTGGTCGACGTGGCCCGCGCCTCGCTGTCGGAGGTCGAGAACTACGAGCGCGTCCAGATCCAGATCCCGTCCGGGATCCAGGTCGTCGGCCCGGCCGTCACCGACACCGTCCACCTGCTGGCCGAGCTGATCGAGAACGCGATCTCGTTCTCCCCGCGCGAGAGCAAGGTCCAGGTCAGCAGCCAGCCCACCGACAGCGGCGTGCTGGTGACCATCGACGACGTGGGCATCGGCATGAGCCCCGAGGAGCTGGCCCAGGCCAACTGGCGGCTGGCCAACCCGCCCGTCGTCGACGTGTCGGTCTCGCGCCGCATGGGCCTGTTCGTCGTCGGCCGCCTGGCGCTGCGCCACGGCATCCGCGTCCAGCTCAAGCAGCGCGAGCGCGGCGGCCTGAGCGCCATGGTGCTGCTGCCGGCGGTGCTGCTCGTCGGCGGCCAGGGCACGATGCCGCAGCCGCGCTCCCAGTACGACGCGTTCACCAGCTTCGACCCGGCCAAGTTCGACTCCGCCGCCGCGGCGGCGAACGGCTCGATCTTCGGCGCTCCGCCGTCCCTGTCCATGGAGACGCGGGACGTCCGCAGCGGTGAGGAGGCGCCGCTCGACACCCAGTGGCCCGGCACGATCCCGGCGCCCGGCGGCGGCGACGGCGGCTGGCCGTCCTTCCCCGAGCCCGGCAAGCAGGACTGGCCGTCCACGGCGGAGCAGCCCGCCGGCGGTCCGCAGGGCGAGCCCCGCTGGCCGTCCTTCGCGGAGCAGCCTCCCGCGCCCGGGCAGTCCGAGGAGTCCCGCTGGCCGTCCTTCGCGGAGCAGCCTCCTGCGCCACCCCAGGCCGAGGAGCCCCGCTGGCCCTCGTTCGGCGAGCAGCCTCCTCAGCCCGCCCAGGCCGAGGAACCGCGCTGGCCGTCCTTCGCCACGGAGCCCCCGCCCCAGCCGGAAGAGGCGCGCTGGGGGAGCTTCGGCGACCCCGCGCCGCAGGCGCCCTTCGGCGAGGAGCCGAGCCGGTCGGCCGGCCCGGACCCGAACGCCTTCGGCGAGTACAACTGGCCCTCCTTCGCGGAGACGGTCAAGGCCGCCCAGTCCTACCCGTCGAACGGGAACCACGACCCGTTCGGGCCCGGCGAGTACTCCTCGCAGGATCTGACCGGCCCGCTTCCCGCCGTGCGCAACTCGCCCATGGAGGAGCAGGGCGAGGAGTTCCTGCCGATCTTCTCCTCCGTAGGCTCCGACTGGTTCCGCCGCCCGGAATCCGAGCAGTTCCAGCAGAGCGCGCCGGAGCCGGAGCCGGAGCCGCGCTTTGCGGCCCCGGTCGAGGAGGCGGAGACCGCGCAGCACGCGGCGATCACCGACAAGCCCGCGCTGCCTCAGCGCACGCCCGGCCAGTCGGGCGCGGGCGCGTCCTGGTCCTCTCCCGCCGACAGCGGCTGGCAGGCCGCCCAGGCCGCCGCGCAGCCCGTCCAGTCCGGTACGACCGCGTCCGGCCTGCCGCGCCGCGTCCCGAAGGCCAACCTGGTGCCCGGTACGGCCAGCCCCGAACCCGCGGCCACCTCGCCCGCTCCGCAGATCTCGCCCGAGCGGTTGCGGAGCCGGCTGTCGAGTTTCCAGCAAGGTGTGCGTCAAGGCCGCGCGTTCACCCGTGGAGATGTGAATGAGGAGGAGCAATGAGAGAGTTGAGCCAGGGAGCGCGTGGCATCAACTGGCTGATCACGGACTTCGTCAACAACGTGCCCGGTGTCGCGCACACCGTGGTGGTGTCGTCTGACGGCCTGCCGCTGGCCTACTCCGAGGGGTTCCCCAAGGACCGGGCCGACCAGCTCGCCGCCGTGGCCTCGGGTGTGATCAGCCTGACGCAGGGCGCCGCCCGGGTCTTCGAGGGCGGAATGGTGACCCAGACGGTCATCGAGATGCAGCGCGGCCTGTTGATGATCATGTCGATCAGCGACGGTTCCTGTTTGGCCGTACTGGCGGCGCCGGACTGTGACATGGGTCTGGTCGCTTACCAGATGACGCTGTTGGTCGAGCGCGCGGGGCAGGTGCTCACGCCTGCCGTACGCGCGGAACTGCAGGCGGCCCGCCCCCGCTAGACGGGCGGTGACAGGAGATCATGGTGTCAGGTCAGGGTTGGGCTGGGGACAGCAACACACCGCCGCATCCGTCGGCCCCACGTCCGCCTAGATCCAGCTCCCTGGTCCGGCCGTACGCCGTGACCGGGGGGCGAACGGCCCCGCGGATGAAATTCGCCATGGAGGCACTGGTGTCCTCCGTGACGTCCGAATACCAAGACATTTCAATGCTGAGTCCGGAATATCAGGCGATCATCCAACTGACGCGGAACGTCCGGTCGGTTGCCGAGATCTCCGCCCTCTTAAAGCAACCTCTGGGGGTGGTCCGGGTGCTGATCGCCGACATGGCGTCAGAAGGCCTGATCCGCGTGCACCAGCCTGCCCTGGACGCGGGCAAGCCGGACCTCAACCTGCTGGAAAGGGTGCTCAGTGGACTTCGCAGGCTCTAGCCCCGGACTGACCTCGACGAAGATCGTCGTGGCAGGCGGGTTCGGCGTGGGCAAGACGACGTTCGTGGGAGCGGTGTCCGAGATCCTGCCGCTCACCACGGAGGCGGTGATGACGGACGCGTCGGCGCACGTCGACGACGTCTCGCTCACTCCCAACAAGAGAACCACCACGGTGGCCATGGACTTCGGCCGGGTGTCGCTGGACAGGGACCTGATCCTGTACCTGTTCGGCACGCCCGGCCAGCACCGGTTCTGGTTCATGTGGGACGACCTGGTCAAAGGCGCGATCGGCGCGGTGGTGCTGGTCGACACGCGCCGATTGGCCGACAGCTTTCCGGCGATCGACTATTTCGAAGAGGCCAAGCTGCCCTTCGTCATCGGGATCAACGGCTGGGACGGGCAGTTCGCCCACTCCGAGGAGGAGGTGCGCGAGGCGCTCTCGATCGGCCCTCAGACGCCGATCGTGCGCCTGGACGCCCGGGCCAGGGACTCGGTGAAGGCCACCCTGATCACGCTGGTCGAGCACGCGCTCTCCCGGCACATGCACGCGCCCGCCTGACCGCGGGAGTGAAGAACGGCCGCCGCCCCACGTGGGGCGGCGGCCGTCGTGTCTCCGGGTCCGGGGCGTCAGTGCGGAGCGGGCCGCCGCCTCACCGGGCGGCGGCCGTGGTGTCTCAGGGGCGTCAGTGCGGCACCGGCTGGCCGCGGACCAGCCGGCCCACCTCGGCGCGCAGCTGGACGAAGTCGGGGTGCTCGCGCGTGCTGATCTGGTCGCGCGGCGCCGGCAGGTCCACCTGGAGGTCGCCGACGACGTGCGCGGGCGCCTTGGACAGCACCACCACGCGGTCGCCCACGTACACGCTCTCGTCGATGTCGTGGGTGATCAGCACGATCGTCATCTTGTGATGCCCGCGGACCTCCAGGACGAGATCTTCGAGATCCTCCCGGGTCTGCGCGTCGACCGAGCCGAAGGGCTCGTCCATCAGCATCAGTGTGGGCCGGTAGGCAAGGGCGCGGGCGATCGCCACCCGCTGCTGCATGCCGCCGGAGAGCTGGAACGGATACTTGCGGCCCGCGTCGGCCAGCCCCACCGACGCCAGGGCCTCGGCGGCGGCCTCGCGGCGCTGCTTCTTGTCCATCTTCTTACGGCGCAGCGGCAGGGCGACGTTGTCGGCCACCGACATCCAGGGGAAGAGGGACCGGCTGTAGTCCTGGAACACCACGGCCAGGTTGTCGGGGGTCTGCTTGACCAGATGCCCGTCGACCTTGATCCGGCCGCCCGTCGGGGTGATCAAGCCGGCGATGGACCGCAGGAGAGTGGACTTCCCGCAGCCGGAGGGGCCGACGATGCACAGTAACTCACCCTCGGCGACGCTCAGGTTGAGCCCGTCGATGGCGTGGTGCGCGTTGGGCCCGCCGGTCCCGTAGATGTGGGTGAGGTTTTCTATCTCGAGCAAAGCGATTTTCCTAGGGGCGAGTCCACAGATAACACGGCGACTCTACCGAAGGGCCCATTGGTTGCAAATGCTAAAGGCGCATTCCGATGGGATGAACTGCGAGTACGCTTCACCGCTGTCATGACACACCGTGTGAGAGCGACTCCGATGTCACGCATCCTTCGAGGTCAGGCGGTCGTCCTGGCCCTGGTGGCGGCCCTGGCGCCGATGGCCTGCGGCACGACCGGGCCCGGGCCCGTGGCGGGAAAGAACCTGGAGAAATCAGCTCTCAAAGTAGGCGTGCTGCCCATTCCCGATGCCGCGCCGTTGTATATCGCCGAGGATAAGGGCTTCTTCCGGCAGGAAGGACTGATCGTCGAACCGGTGGTCATCCGGGGCGGGGCGGAAGGGCTCCCGCTGATCCGGAGCGGCGCGCTGGACATCACCCTCGCGAACTACGTCTCCACCTTCATGGCGGCCGAGAAGGGCGAGCCCGTCAAGGTCGTCGCCGACCTGTACCACGCCGGGCCGAAGACGTTCCAGCTCATGGTGCCCGGCGACTCGCCGATCAGGGACGTGGCGGGCCTCAAGGGCAAGACCGTCCTGGTCAACACCGAGCACAACATCGGCACGCTCGTCGTCACCGCGACGCTCGCCCGCGCCGGGGTCGCCCCCGGCGAGGTGCGCTTCGCCACCGAGCCGTTCCCCGCGATGGCCGGCGCCCTGACCGCCGGGGAGGGCGACGCGGCCTGGATGACGGAGCCGTTCATCACCGCCGGCGAGCGCCGCCAGGGCCTGCGCCCGCTGGCCGACACCATGACGGGAGAGCTGAGGGACCTGCCGGTCGCGGGCTGGGTGGTGACCGAGCGATGGGCCGCCGACCACCCGCGCGCGCTGGCCGGCTTCCGCCGGGCCGTCGCCAAGGGTCAGCGGCTGGCCGCCACGAGCCGGGACGAGGTCGTCGCGGTGCTCCCCTCGTACACCAGGATCGGGGAGGTGACGGCGCGGCAGATCGCGCTCGGCCGCTACCCGCTGCGCCCGGAGCCCGCGGAGCTGCAGCGGGTGGCCGTCCTGATGCTCCGGTACGGATACCTGCGCGAGAGGCTGGACGTGCGGAGCGTGCTGCTCGCCGACTGAGCCTCACGCGCCGGCCGTCTCTCGCGCGTGGTGCCAGCCGAGCACGCGGCGCTCGACGACCAGGAACAGCTCGTTCAGCAGGTAGCCCAGGATGCCCAGGAGCACGATCCCCGCCCACATCGCGGGCAGGTTGAACATCGAGTAGGCGACGGTGAGCTGGAAGCCGATGCCGTTCGTGGTGCCGGGCAGCAGCTCGGCGAAGACGGTGACGATCAGCGAGAGCGACAGCGCCAGCCGCAGCCCGGCGAAGATCTTCGGCAGCGCGGCGGGCAGCACGATCCGCATCACCCTCTCGCGGCGCGACAGCCGGAAGGTCCGGCCGGTGTCCAGATAGAGCGGTTCGACCGCGCGGGCGCCGTCGGCCGTGTTGAGCAGGACCGGCCAGACGACGCTGAACATGATGAAGGCGAGCTGCATCCGCAGCCCGAAGCCGAACACCACGAGGAACACGGTGACCAGCGCGGGCGGCGGGATCGCGCGCAGGAACTGCAGCACGCCGTCGAGATAGTCGTAGGCCCGGGCGGACAGCCCCAGCGCCAGCCCGAGCAGGATCCCCGCCCCGGCGCCCCCGGCCAGCCCGCCCGCCATCCGGCCCAGGCTCGGCAGGATGTTCTCCACGGCCAGGTCGGTGAAGAACAGCCGGTCGGGCGGCCCGGAGAACCACATGGCGTGCATCCGCCGCACGATCGTGGACGGCGGCGGGAAGAACGCGCTGCCCGCCGCCCTCGTCACCAGCTCCCACACGATCACCAGCACCGCCAGGAGCAGCCACCGGGACAGCCCCCGGGCCAGCCGCCTCATGCGCCGCCTCCCGTCCGCGCCAGATGCCACCGGAACAGCCGCCGCTCGGCCGCCACCAGCAGCGCGTTGACCAGCACGCCGAACAGTCCGACCCAGACGACCCCGGCGAGGATGTCGTCCATCCGGGCCGGCACCGCGATGCCGGCGAAGTAGATGAACACGCCGATGCCCTCGCCCCGCCCGGCCACGATCTCGGTGCTCACGGTCAGGATGAGGGCCACCCCGGTGGCCAGCCGGAAGCCGGTCATGATGAACGGCGCCGCCGAGGGCAGCGACACCCACCACAGCACGGCCGGCCGGCTGAAGCCGTAGGAGCGCAGCGACTCCTTGGCCACCGGGTCGACGTCGTGCATGCCGTACATCGTGTTGTAGAGGATGGGCCAGACGGCGGCGTAGATCACCAGGGCGATCCGGTGCTGCAGACCGGTCCCGATGAGCAGCGCCACCAGCGGGATGAGCGCCACGGACGGGATGGGCCGCAGGAACTCCATGATCGCCCGGGTCGCCGCGTCGAGCAGCGGGAAGCTGCCGAACAGCACGCCGAGCGGCACCGCGACGAGCGCCGCGATGGCCAGCCCGATCGCCCAGGCGAGCATGCTGGTGCCCGCGTGCGCCCGGAAGGCCGGGTCGAGCAGCAGCGCGCCGGCGCGCTGGAGGATCTCCGAGGCGGGCGGCATGAACTCGGCCAGGCCGGCCCGCCCCGCGAGCTCCACCAGCGCGATGAACGCGAGCGCGCCCGTCACCCGGCGCGCCCACCGGTAGGACCGGGGGCGCGCCAGAGGTGAGCGGGCGAGTGCGGGTGTGTTCACCCCGACGTGGTGGTGGGGGACATCAGCGAGGCCACGTCGATGTCCTTGCTGAGCCATCCGGCCTCGACCATCCAGTCGGCCACCCGTTGCAGCCGCACCGGGTTGTCGGAGCTGGAGAAGTACGGGAACGTCACGGTCGCGGCGGTTTCCTTGTCGATCTGGGTGAAGTTGGGCAGCACGTCGACGACCAGTTCGCGGTTGCTCTCCATCATCTTCGCCGCGGCGTGCAGCGCGCGCTGGAAGGCGGCGGCCGTCTTCGGGTTCTTCTCGTACCAGTCCTGGGTGCTGACGTACCCGGAGATGGGGAACTCGGCGGCCGGGCCGGACGCCGGGTCGAGGATCTTGCGGGCGCCCATTCCGGAAGTCGCGGCGGTCACCATCGGCTCACCCAGGTATGCGGCGTCGATCTGGCCTTTCTGCCAGGCGGGCATGATGTTCTGGAACGTCACCTGGACATATTTGATCTTTTTCGGATCGACATTATTGGCCTTTAGGACCTGGGTGAGTGCGAGCTCCTGGAAATTGTGCAGCACGTTCACGTTGATCGTCTTGCCTTCGAGGTCCTTCGCGGACCTGATCGGCGAATCAGGTAAAGCCATGATACTCAGGGAATCCGGGGCCGCCCGTGAGCCTTCGGCCAGGATCCGCAGCTTCAGCGCGCCCTGGTCGTGTGCCTGGAACATGGACACGTAATTGCCGAACATGGCGTCGATCTCGCCATTCAGGAGCATCGGAATGGCCTCGGGCGACGACTGCACGATCTGCGGGGTGACCTTGAGGCCCTCCTTCTCGAACAGTTTCTGGTCGATGGCCACGTACAGGGCGGCGGTGTCGATGGCCGGCAGGCCGACGACCTTGATCTCGGTCTTCTCCAGGCCGCCGGAGGCGGCAGCGGACGAGGTCGGCGCGCTGGTCGTGGAGCTTTCACCGCTGCACGCGGTGATTCCCAGCGCCAGAGCCAGTCCGATGATGGCGGCCCTGCTGGGACGGCCAAACCTCATGTCGGGGACTCCCTTCGCACGGTGAGACGGAGCCGGAAGGTAGGGGGGTGGTCTGTTTCTCGCGGGAGGTGCGCCTGACACGCAACAAGCACAGACGGTAGCACCAGATGGGGTTCCATCATCGCGAAAATAACACTTATGGTTGCATTGCCAGTTTGACGTTCTATCGTGGGGATTGGCTTGAACAATTAACCATCTTCGTGCTTTCGCCGCGCTTGACCCGGGTTGAGGGGCCCGGGCCGGGTGGTGAGGGAGGTGATCCGTGGGTCCCCGATACAGGTGATGCGTTCGGTGATCGGCTAATACGAGCTGTGAGCAGGCCGTCCTATTTCTCCAGTGGGACGGACGGTCCGGTCGTGTCGCATTATCGGGGCCGATTCGGATCCCCCATGCTCGAAATAGCCCTCATCTCGGTAGGCATTGAGCCCCATCCGCAATCCAGCCATGGTCATCGAGATTCCCCCTCAGGGGCGAGAGGTTGCGAAGGCAGTGAGTAAGCAGGGTGCTGTAGCTACCGTCGACCGCGAGCCGCACGGCCGTCCGGCCCGGCCCCAGGCCAGACCCTCACCGAGCAGGTTCCGCCTGGGCAACTGGCACGTGCGCTCACGCCTGGTCGCGCTCATCGTGGTTCCCACCGCGGTGGCCGTGGCGATGGGCGGGCTGAACGTGGTCAGCTCGCTCCGGGACGCGAACACGTACCAGACCCTGCGCGAGGTCGCCGAACTCAGCGAGGGCCTCGGCGCGGTGAGCCACGCGCTCGGCGCCGAACGGGACGCGACCGCGCTCTACATCGCCCAGGGCCGGCCCGACGTGCGCGAGCCGCAGTTACGCGGCCTGCATGACGAGGTCGACGACCTGATAGCCGACGTCAGGCAGCGTGCCTCCACCGTCGGCGACACCCACGGCGACGCCGTGCGCCCGGTGCTGCGGCGGCTGGAGGAGATCAGGGCGCTGCGCGACACCGCCGTCGAGGGCAAGATCCAGCCGCTGCCCACGATCTCCAAGTACTCCCAGATCAACGCCGGCATCCTGCAGTTCCACGACCAGCTCGGCCAGGTCGCCGTCGACGACGTGGTGGCGCACACCGCGGGCGCGATGGCGGCGATCTCACGCGCCAAGGAGCAGGCGTCCCGGCAGCGCGGCATCCTCGCCAGCGCGCTGGACAAGAAGAGCTTCGACGCCGGCGAACTGGACTCGCTCACCGCCGCCAAGGCCCGCGAGGAGAGCGAGGAGACGCTCTTCGCCACGCTGGCCACCCAGGACCAGCTCGAGTTCTTCCGCAACTCGGTCGTGGGCCGCGACGTCGACCAGACCGACCTGTTCCGGCTGCGGGCCATCGCCCAGTCGGGCGAGGACAAGCCGCTGAGCATCGGCACCAACCCCGGCAAGGACGTCGACACCTGGTTCGACGTGAGCACCGGCAAGATCGACGCGATGCGGAACGTGGAGAGCACGCTGGCCGCATCCCTCATCGTGCGCGCCCGCGACCTGGAGGACGGGGCCAACCGGTCCGCCCTGATCTCGGCCGTACTCATCATGATCCTGCTGGTCGTGGTGCTCGCCATCATCACGCTCATCGCCCGCTCGCTGATCAGGCCGCTGCGGAGACTGCGCCGCGAGGCGCTGGAGGTGGCCAACCACCGCCTGCCCGAGACCGTTCGCACGCTGCGCGAGAGCGGCGACCCGACGACCGCGCCGGTGGCGCCGATCGGGGTCAAGACCGAGGACGAGATCGGCGAAGTGGCGCGGGCGTTCGACGAGGTGCACCGTGAGGCGGTGCGGCTGGCGGGTGAGGAGGCGCGGCTGCGGGCGAACGTCAACGCGATGTTCGTGAACCTTTCACGGCGTTCCCAGACCTTGGTGGAGCGGCAGATCACTCTGATCGACGGGCTGGAGCAGGGAGAGCAGGACGAGCAGCGGCTGGCGAACCTGTTCAAGCTGGACCACCTGGCCACGCGTATGCGCCGCAACTCGGAGAACTTGCTGGTGCTGGCCGGTCAGGACCCGCCGCGGCGGTGGAGCCAGCCGGTCAAGCTGGTCGACGTCGCCCGAGCCTCGCTGTCGGAGGTGGAAGGGTACGAGCGGGTCGTGCTCCAGGTCCCCGACGGCGTGGCGGTGGCGGGGCAGGCCGTCAACGACGTCATCCACCTGCTGGCCGAGCTGGTCGAGAACGCGCTGTCGTTCTCCCCGCGCGAGACCCGGGTGACCCTGTCCGGCAGCCGCATCGACGGCGGCGGCGTCATGCTGTCGATCACCGACTCCGGCATCGGCATGACCCAGGACGAGCTGGCCCAGGCCAACGAGCGGCTGGCGGAGACCCCCGGCATGGACGTGGCGGTCTCGCGCCGCATGGGCCTGTACGTGGTCTCCCGGCTCGCCCACCGCCACGGCGTACGGGTGCAGCTGCGGCCGCACGCCTCCGGCGGGCTGACCGCGATGGTGCTCATCCCCGAGTCGCTGCTCGCCCAGCCGACCGCGCTCGCGGGCGCCTCCGGCGGCCAGGGCGACGCCTACACCGGGCCGCAGCCCGCGCCGATGCCGCTCAACGTCTACCCGATGAGCCCCGGCCACCCGTCCTTCCCCGGACCCGACGGCCCCGGCAACGGCTCGGTCTGGCCCGCCCCGCCGTGGCCGGCCGACGGCGGCTGGCCCGAGCCGAGCCGGGGCGGCGGCGGAGCCTACGAGACCAACGACTGGGTGCCCCCGCGGACGGCCGGATGGAACGGCGGCAACCCGCTGCCCCGCCGCGCCATGCCCGACGAGCGGCAGCCGATGGGCTACGCCTACGGCGAGCGGATCGAACCGCCCGAACGCCCCAAGTACGAATTCCCCGGCAACGAGGCGTCCACCGGGCCGCTCCCCGCGGTCGGCCCCGGCTCCTCCGGGGCGGGCGACGACTACCTGCCGATCTACGCCGCGGTGGAGTCGGCCTGGTTCGAGCGCGGCGGCAGCTGGAGCTCGTCGTCCAAGGCCGACGAGGGCTGGTCGGCCGCGCAGGCGGCGGCCGAGCCGGTACGCGACGGCTCGACCGCGGCCGGGCTGCCCAAGCGGGTGCCCAAGGCCAACCTGGTGCCGGGCTCGGCCGAGACCGCGTCCGCGCCCAAGGGCGTCACCCCGGTGCCCGCCGTCTCACCCGACCGGATCCGGTCCCGGCTGTCGAGCTTCCAGCAGGGCTTCCGCGCGGCCCGCGACGACCTCCACGGCGGCCGGGCGCCCTCGGGCACACCCCCGCCCGGCCCGGCCTTCGGCGGCAACGCGTCCGGAGGCAACACCTTCGGCGGCATCAACGGCAGGAACGATGAGACAGGCGAGGACGACATATGAACGAGCTGAGCCACGCAGCGCGCGGTGTGGACTGGTTGATCACTGATTTCGTCAGCACGGTTCCGGGCGTGGCCCACGCCGTGGTGGTCTCCTCCGACGGCCTGCCGCTGGCGGCCTCGGCGGGGTTCCCGGCCGACCGGGCCGATCAGCTCGCCGCCATCGCGTCCGGCCTGGTGTCGCTCACCGCGGGCGCGGCGCGGGTCTTCGAAGGCGGCGGCGTGGCGCAGACCATCGTCGAGATGCAGCGGGGGCTGATGCTCATCATGTCGATCTCGGACGGTTCCTGCCTGGCCGTGCTGGCCGCGCCCGACTGCGACATGGGACTGGTCGCGTACCAGATGACCTTGATGGTGGATCGGGCAGGGCAGGTGCTCACGCCCGCGGTGCGTGCGGAGCTGCGCGCGGCTCAGACCAGGTGATGCCGGTGACGGATCCGCGGTGGAACACGGGTGGGTGGGAGCCAGGCGTCCCGCCCCGCACGCCGGCCGACCCGGCGTCGCCGGTGCGCCCGTACGCGGTCACCGGCGGGCGGACGGCGCCGCGGGTGAAGCTGGCGATGGAGGCCCTCGTGTCGTCGGCGACGGCGGAACAGCGGGAGTTCTCCCACATAACCCCGGAATATCAAGCGATCTCGCAATTATGCCGCCACGTGCGGTCGGTCGCCGAGGTCTCGGCCCTGCTGCACATCCCGCTGGGCGTGGCGCGGGTGCTGATCGCCGACATGGCGGCAGAGGGACTGGTACGGGTGCACCAGCCGCAACTGGACGCCGGCCGCCCCGATGTCAACTTGCTGGAAAGGGTGCTCAGTGGACTTCGCAGGCTCTAGCGGGGAATTGACCTCGACCAAAATAGTGGTGGCCGGCGGCTTCGGCGTGGGCAAGACGACGTTCGTGGGGGCCGTGTCCGAGATCATGCCGCTGACGACCGAGGCGGTGATGACCGACGCCTCGGCCGGGATCGACGACCTGGGCATGACGCCGCTGAAGTCCACCACGACCGTCGCCATGGACTTCGGCCGGGTATCGCTGGACAGGGACCTGATCCTGTATCTGTTCGGCACGCCCGGCCAGCACCGGTTCTGGTTCATGTGGGACGACCTGGTGCGCGGCGCCATCGGCGCGGTGGTGCTGGTCGACACGCGGCGGCTGGCCGACAGCTTCCCGGCCATCGACTACTTCGAAGAGGCGCAGCTGCCGTTCATCGTCGGGATCAACGGCTGGGACGGGCAGTTCCAGCACGCCGACGCGGACGTGCGCGACGCGCTCTCGCTGGCCCCGCACATCCCGCTCATGCGCCTGGACGCCCGCTCCAAGGACTCGGTCAAGGGCGCGCTCATCCACCTGGTGGAGCACGCCCTGACCGTCCGCACGGCCGTGCCCGGCTGGAACGGCTAGCCGGCGGGAGTCGCGGCCACGGCCTCGACCAGGCTGGCCGGGCCCTCCAGGGCGACGACCCTGGTGAGCCGGAGGTCCGCCCCGGCCAGCAGCGCGGCGTACTCCGCCCTGCTGCGCTCCGTCCCGCCGTCGAAGACCGCGAGCATCCGGATGTCGACGTCCTTGCCCACGTGGGGGGAGTCGTCGTCGGGCAGCACGATCTCCAGGATCAGCACGCGGCCGTCCGGGTTCATCGCCCGGCGCACGTTGCGCAGGATCGTCAGCGCGTCCTCGTCGTCCCAGTTGTGCAGCACGCTGCCGAGCAGGTAGGCGTCCCCGCCCTCCGGGACCGAGCGGAAGAAGTCGCCCGGCACCAGCTCGCAGCGGCCGTTCAGCCCGTCGGCGGCGACGGCCGGCCTGGCCTCCTCGATGACGTGCTCCTGATCCAGCAGGACGCCGCGCATGCCGGGGTTCGCCTGCAGGACCGCGCTCAGGATGTGGCCCCGGCCGCCGCCCACGTCCACCAGGCTCCGCACGCCCGTGAAGTCGTACCGCTTCACCAGGCCCTCGATGAACGGGATCGCCCGGGCCGACATGTACTCGCCGAAGATCCTGCTGGCCTCGGGGTGGGCGGCCAGGTGGTCGTAGAAGTCGCCGAACCGGGCGGTGAGCGCCGACGACCCCGCGCGGACCGTGGCGGGCAGGTTGCCCAGCGCGTACCAGAGGCTCTCCTCGCCCAGCGACCGGATCGAGGAGCGCAGCGAGCCGGGGACGTCCGAGCGCAGCACGGTGCCCCGCTCGGTCAGGTCGTAGCCGTCGTCCCCGGCGCGCCGCACCAGGCCCATCGCCGCCAGCTCGCGCAGCACCCTCCGGAGCGCTCCAGGATCCGCCTCGCACCGCCGGGCCAGCTCGTCCGTGCCGAGCGGGCCGCGGGCCAGCTCGTCGGCCATGCCCAGCTCGGCCATCGTCAGCAAGGCGGCGAAGCGGGAGAGGTCGGCTATCGCGCCCCAGAGGAGCTCGTCGGAGTGGCTCATCAGGTCCCTTCTGATCTCATGTCGTCACGGGATGCGGTTGGCCTGGCGGTGCCAGACCAGGACACGCCGTTCGGCCAGCACGAACAGCGAGTTCACGAGGTAGCCCAGCACGCCGAGCAGCGCGATCGCCGACCAGACGCCGGCCGCGTCGAAGCTCCGCTGGGCCTGCAGCAGCTGGTAGCCGATGCCGTCGGTACCGCCGAAGATCTCCGAGATCACCATGAGGATCAGCGCCAGCGACAGGCTCAGCCGCAGCCCGGCGAAGATCTTGGGCGACGCCGCGGGGATGACGACCACCCGCAGGTGCTGGGCCTTCGACAGCCCGAACACCGTGGCCGTCTCGGTGTAGGTGCGGTCCACCGACCGGGCGCCGTCGACGCTGTTGAGCAGCACCGGCCAGATGACGCCGAACACGATCGTGGCCAGCTGCGTCGCCAGCCCCGACTGGAACAGCACGAGGAAGAGCGGCAGCAGCATCGGCGGTGGCACCGCCCGGCCGAACTCGATGAGCCCGTCCACGTACCCGGAGAGGCTGCGCGAGCGCCCCAGGACCACCCCGGCCACCACGCCGAGCAGCGCGGCCAGGAACCAGCCGACGAACATGCGGGCGAGGCTGGGCAGGATGTTGTCGAGCGCGTCGTCGGTGAGGAACAGCCGGGCGGCCGGCCCCGAGAACCAGAGCTCGTACGCCCGTACCACGATCTCGCTGGGCGGCGGGAAGTCGATGCTCACCACGACGAAGCGGGTGGTCACCTCCCACGCGGCCAGCACCAGGGGGACGAACCAGAGCCGGTTGAGCACGTTCACGTCCGGACCCCTCCCGTCCGCAGCCAGTGCCAGCGGAACAGCCGCCGCTCGGCCGCCTGCAGCACCAGGTTCGCGCCCACGCCGAACAGGCCCGCCCAGAGGGTGGCCGCCATGATCAGGTCCATCCGGTTGCCCGAGCTGGCCTTCACCGCGTACACACCGAGGCCGTTGACCCCGCCGGCCACCAGCTCGGCGCTCACCGCCAGCACCAGCGCGATGCCGGCGGCGATCCGCACGCCGGTCGCCATGAACGGCGCCGCGCTGGGCAGGCTGACCCGGCCCAGCACGGCCAGGGAGCCGAAGCCGAAGGTCCGCATCGACTCCTTGGCCACCGGGTCGACGTCGTGCATGCCGTACAGGGTGTTGATCAGGATCGGCCAGAGCGACGCGTAGACGATGACCGAGACCTTCATCATCGCGTCGTCCGGGATGAGCAGGATCGCCAGCGGGATGATGGCCACCGACGGGATGGGCCGCAGGAACTCCAGCAGCGGCCGGACCGCCTGCTCGGCCGTCGGCAGCGAGCCCAGCAGGACACCCAGCGGGACCGCGATGCCGACGGCGACCAGCAGGCCGAGCCCCCAGTTCCCCATCGTGACGAGCGACCCCTCCAGGAACTCGGGGTCGACGGGGAGGAGCGCGGCTTCGTACAGAATCGCCGACGGGGCCGGGAAGTCGAACGTCCGGCCCACCCAGAGCCGGATGACCAGCTCGCCGACGATGAGGAAGCCCGCGACGCCGATGGCGCCGCGGGTCAGACGTGCTCTGGTCATCCGTCGGACGGCTGGGCCACGATGATCGACTTCACGTCGATCTGCTGCTTGAGATAGCCGTACTCGAGCATCAGGTCGGCGACCTTCTGCAGCCGGTCGGCGTTCAGCTCACTCGGGAAGCTGCCGAGCGTGATCACCGACGCGGTCTGCGCGTCGATCTTGGTGTACGTCGGGATCATCGCCTCGAGCTCCTTGCGGTCGTTCGAGACGAGCGCCTGGGCCTTGGCGATCGCGCGCTGGAAGGCGGCCAGCGTCTTGGGGTGCTTCTGCACCCAGTCGTCGGTGGCCATCCAGCCGGCGATGGGCAGGTTCTCGGTCTCGCCGGTCATCGTGTCGGCGAGCTTGCGGAAGCCGAGCTGGCTCTGGGTCGCGGTGATGAACGGCTCGGTGAGCCAGCCGGCGTCGGCCTGGCCGCCCGCGATCGCGTTGCCCATTTCGGGGAACGGCTTCTCCGCGAATTTGACGTCGGCTTCAGTAAGACCGGCCACCTTCAGCTGCGTCTCCACGGCGAGCGTGGCGACGTTCCGCAGGTTATTGACCAGGATGGTCTTGCCCTTCAGGTCCGCGACCGTCTTAATGTCGGAGTCGTTCGGGACCATGATGTTGAAGGTGTTTTCACCAGCCTGGTACATGTCCGCGACGAGCTTGATCTTCTCGCCCCGCTCGACGGCGGCGAAGGTCGAGACGTAGTTCGTCTGCGCGATGTCCAGCGAGCTGTTCTTGATCTGCGGGATCGCCGCGGCGCCACCGGTAATGATGACCGGCTCGACGGTGAGGCCCTCCTCCTTGAAGAAACCCTTCTCGTTCGCGATATAGAGGGCGACGGGGTCCGGAATGGGAAGGGCCCCTACCTTGATGGTGGTTTTCTCCAGGCCGCCGGTGCTGGCCGAGGTGTCGGTGGACTCTCCGCCGCCGCAGGCGGTAAGGGCGAGTGCGACTGCGGCGCCGACGGCAATGGCGCGACAGCGCAGAGTGCGTGTCATGGGGAGGCTCTCCTACCAGGGGGGAAGCTTTTCAAGCTCGGCATTCGTTTGCCGGGCGTGAAGCGTACCGGAGGGCTGGTGGGAGCTGAAGACACTATGCCTTTAATCCACTAGTTTTCCGCCAAATGCGGCTTTTCACTTTATAGTCGCATATATGACTATCTGTCATCTAACGGGTTATATGTCCGGATCGGCATTGGTTGCTCTCTGTGAACAGGAGTGAGCGGCACGAACAAAGCATCCGCCTGGCGGCAGGAAAACTCCTGAGACGTTGGCTCAACTATGAGGTTTGTGCTCAAATTGGGCACCGAACTTGCCTGCGATCACGCGTCGGCGTGAAAAATGCGCACCATCCCCTCTACCCGCAGGCTAAGGCGAGAGGTAGCCACAGTGAGGACACCAACGACCGATTCCGGTCGTAGCAGGGCGCAAGACCTGCCGGGACCACCCGTTTCCACGCTGGCGCCGGCGGAACGGCTCCTGCCCAGCCCGGGCAGCTCGTTCGCTCTGCGTAACTGGCGGGTACGGACCCGCCTGATCGCCCTCATCGCCATCCCGACGATCGTCGGCGTACTTCTCGGGGGCCTGCGTGTCGGCACCTCCATCAGCAGCGCCCAGCAGTACGCGCAGGTCGGTGAGGTCAACAGCCTGGTGAGCGAGGCAGGCGCGCTGATCCACAACCTGGCGGTCGAGCGCGACCGCGCCGCCCGCTTCGTCGCCTCCAACCGGCGGCAGGCCGAGCTGCAGAGCCTGACCACGCAGTACGACATCGTCGACGCCAGCGTCAAGCGCATGCTCGGGGTCGCCGGCCCCGCCCAGGAACTGCTGTCGGAAGCGGGCCAGAAGCGGCTGGCCCTGGCCCGCTTCCGGCTCGGCCAGCTCCCCACGATGCGCAAGGCGGTCCGTGAGACCCAGCTCCCGCCGCTGCCCACCATCGAGAAGTACAGCGAGGTCATCGCCGACCTGCTGCACCTCTTCGACGAGGTGGGCCAGGGCGCGGCCGACGAGCAGCTCATCGCGGTCAGCACCGCCATGCGCGCCGTGGCCCGCGCGGAGGAGGAGACATCCAGGCAGCGTGCGCTGCTGTCGGCCGCGCTGCTGAAGTCGGAGTTCACCGGCCCCGAGTTCAACGCCTTCGTCGACGCCAGAGCCCGGCGGGAGAGCGAGCGCGCGACCTTCCGCAGCGCCGCCACGCCGGAACAGCGCCAGCTCTTCGACAACACCGTCGCCAGCGCCGAGGTCGGCCGCGCCGAGTTCTACGCCAACCGCGCGATCTTCCTGCACAACGCGAAGCTGCCCCTCGGGCGCCTGGACACCACGACCACCAAGGACGTCGACCGGTGGTTCGACTCCATCACGCGGACCGTGGAGAAGCTGAACGAGGTGCAGAGGGCGCTGTCGCAGCAGATCGCCACGCGCACCGCCGACCTCCAGGCCGCCGACCGGCAGACCGCCGTCCTCAGCGTCGTCCTGGTCGTCGCGCTGCTGATCCTGGTCCTCGCGGTCACCGCGATCATGGCGCGCTCGCTCGTATCCCCGCTCCGGCGGCTGCGCGGAGACGCGCTCAAGGTCGCCGGCACCACGCTGCCCGGCCTGGTCCGGCAGCTGCGCGACGGCGAGACCGATCCGGAGTCGGTGCACGTGCCGCCCATACAGATCTCCTCCAAGGACGAGATCGGCGAAGTGGCGCGGGCGTTCGACGAGGTGCACCGTGAGGCGGTGCGGCTGGCGGGTGAGGAGGCGCGGCTGCGGGCGAACGTCAACGCGATGTTCGTGAACCTTTCACGGCGTTCCCAGACTCTGGTGGAGCGGCAGATCACTCTGATCGACGGGCTGGAGCAGGGAGAGCAGGACGAGCAGCGGCTGGCGAACCTGTTCAAGCTGGACCACCTGGCCACGCGTATGCGCCGCAACTCGGAGAACCTGCTGGTGCTGGCCGGTCAGGACCCGCCGCGAAGGTGGAGCCAGCCGGTCAAGCTGGTCGACGTCGCCCGAGCCTCCCTCTCGGAGGTCGAGAACTACGAGCGGGTCGTGCTCCACGTCCCCGACGGCGTCTCCATCGCCGGCCAGGCCGTCAACGACGTCATCCACCTGCTGGCCGAGCTGGTCGAGAACGCGCTGTCGTTCTCCCCGCGCGAGACCCGGGTGACCCTGTCCGGCAGCCGCATCGACGGCGGCGGCGTCATGATGTCCGTCAGCGACTCCGGCATCGGCATGACCGCCGAGGAACTCACCCACGCCAACGAGCGGCTCTCCGAGAACGTGACCGTGGACGTGTCCGTGTCGCGCCGCATGGGCCTGTTCGTGGTCTCCCGGCTGGCGCAGCGCCACGGCATCCGCGTACAGCTCAGGACGCAGAGCGGCGGCGGCCTCACCGCGATGGTGCTGCTGCCCGAGACCCTGCTCGGCGCGCAGTCGCTCACCTACAACGGCGGGGCCGCGGGAGCCCTGGCCGGCGCGCAGCGCGCCCGGTCCGACAGCTTCACGCCGCCCCCGCCCGGCCAGCAGTGGGGCGACGGCGGGTTCCAGATGAGCCCGGCGCACCCCTCTTACCCGCAGAACGCCGAGCCCAGCGGCTCCTGGCCGTCCGGCATGGAGTGGCCCTCCGCCGGCACGGACTCGTGGACGTCCGAGCCGCGCGGCGGCGGCGGGTTCGACACCGACGACGTGTGGATCCCCTCCCGCGTCCCCGGCAGCTGGATGACCGAGCCGCCGCCGCCCTCGCTGGACCGCCCCGCCGAGCCGCTGCCCAGCAGGAACGCGGCGAACCGGGGCAGGCAGACGTACGACTTCCCCGAGACGGTCGAGGCGGGCGCCACCGGCCCCATCCCCACGGTGAACCCCTCCGGGGGAGGGGACGACTTCCTGCCGATCTTCGCCTCGGTGGAGTCGGCCTGGTTCGAGCGCGGCGGCAGCAGCGGCGCCTGGGGATCGGAGACGGCGGACGCGGGATGGACCGCCGCCCAGGCCGCGGCGGAGCCGGTGAAGGACGGCGCGACGGCCTCCGGGCTGCCCAAGCGGGTGCCCAAGGCCAACCTGGTGCCGGGCTCGGCCGAGACCGCGGCCGCGCCCAAGAGCGCCCCGCCGGCGCCGCCGGTCTCACCGGATCGGGTGCGCAGCCGCCTGTCCAGCTTCCAGAAGGGCTTCAGGGCGGCACGCGACGACATCAGCGAGGGCAGGGCGAGCTTCGCCTCTGACCCGAGGAACGAGAGCAGGGAGGAGGGCACGTGAACGACCTGAGTCAGGCGGCCCGGGGTGTCGACTGGTTGGTCACGGACTTCGTCAACAGTGTTCCCGGAGTCGCGCACGCGGTGGTGGTGTCGGCCGACGGACTGCCGCTGGCCACCTCGTCGGGGTTCCCGGCGGACCGTGCCGACCAGCTGGCCGCCATCGCCTCGGGCCTGGTGAGCCTGACCCAGGGCGCGGCCCGGGTGTTCGAGGGCGGGGCCGTCAACCAGACGATCGTCGAGATGCAACGGGGGCTCATGTTGATCATGTCCATTAGCGATGGATCCTGTCTGGGCGTGCTCGCCGCGCCCGACTGCGACATGGGGCTGGTCGCGTACCAGATGACCCTGATGGTGGACCGCGCCGGCAAGGTGCTGACCCCGGCGGTACGCGCCGAGCTGCGTGCCAGCCAGACCAGGTGATGTGAGTGACGGACCCCCGATGGAATACCGGCGGCTGGAGCTCCCAGCCGCCTCCGCCGCCCGCCAGCGATCCGGCCTCGCCCGTCCGTCCCTACGCGGTGACCGGAGGGCGCACCGCCCCCAGGCTCAAGCTGGCGATGGAGGCACTGGTGTCGTCGGCGACGGCCGAACACCGGGAGTTCTCCCACATCACCCCCGAGTACCAGGCGATCAGCCAGCTCTGCCGCCAGGTGCGGTCGGTCGCGGAGGTGTCGGCGCTGCTCCGGATGCCGCTCGGCGTGGCGCGGGTGCTGATCGCCGACATGGCCGCTGAGGGTCTGGTACGGGTGCACCAGCCGCAGCTGGACGAGGGCAGGCCGGACGTCAACCTGCTGGAAAGGGTGCTCAGTGGACTTCGCAGGCTCTAGCCCCGGGCTCACCTCGACGAAGATCGTGGTGGCCGGCGGCTTCGGGGTGGGCAAGACGACGTTCGTCGGGGCGGTGTCCGAGATCATGCCGCTCACGACCGAGGCCATCATGACCGACGCCTCGAAGGGCATCGACGATCTCGGCATGACCCCGCTGAAGACGACCACCACGGTGGCCATGGACTTCGGCCGGGTGTCGCTGGACAGGGACCTGATCCTCTACCTGTTCGGCACACCCGGCCAGCACCGGTTCTGGTTCATGTGGGACGACCTGGTCAAAGGGGCGATCGGCGCGGTCGTACTGGTCGACACGCGCCGCCTGGCCGACAGCTTCCCGGCGATCGACTACTTCGAGGAGGCGCAGCTTCCCTTCATCGTCGGGATCAACGGCTGGGACGGCGAGTACGCGCACACCGACAACGAGGTGCGCGAGGCGCTCACCCTGGCGCCGCACATCCCGCTCATCCGGCTGGACGCGCGGTCCAAGGAGTCGGTCAAGGCCGCTCTCATCAACCTCGTCGAACACGCGTTGTCGGTTCGGATGGCTGTGCCAGGCTGGAACGGGTAGCAGAGCGGATAGGCTGAGTAGAGACCCAATTCGCTTCGAGGACTGGCCAACCACGTGTTCGAGACGCTTTCCGACCGGCTGACATCGGTCTTCTCCTCCCTCCGATCCAAGGGTCGGCTGTCCGACGCCGACATCGACGCGACCGCCCGCGAGATCCGCATCGCGCTGCTCGAAGCCGATGTCGCGCTCCCGGTGGTCAGGGCCTTCGTCGCCCGAGTCAAGGAACGGGCCCGCGGAGCGGAGGTCTCGCAGGCGCTCAACCCGGCCCAGCAGGTCGTCAAGATCGTCAACGACGAGCTGATCGAGGTCCTCGGCGGTGAGACGCGCAGGCTCCGCTACGCGAAGACGCCGCCGACCGTGATCATGCTCGCCGGCCTCCAGGGCTCCGGTAAGACCACGCTGGCGGGCAAGCTCGCCAAGTGGCTGCGCGATCAGGGTCACGTGCCGCTGCTGGTCGCCGCCGACCTGCAGCGCCCCAACGCGGTGCAGCAGCTGCAGGTCATGGGCGAGCGCGCGCAGGTCGCGGTCTTCGCGCCGGAGCCCGGCAACGGCGTCGGCGACCCGGTCGACGTCTCCCGCCGCTCCGTCGAGGAGGCCAGGCGCCAGCAGCACGACGTCGTCATCATCGACACCGCCGGCCGCCTCGGCATCGACCAGGAGCTGATGCAGCAGGCCGCCGACATCCGCGACGCGGTCAGCCCCGACGAGATCCTGTTCGTGGTCGACGCCATGATCGGTCAGGACGCCGTCACCACGGCCCAGGCGTTCATGGACGGCGTCGGCTTCGACGGCGTGGTGCTCACCAAGCTCGACGGCGACGCCCGCGGCGGCGCGGCCCTGTCGGTCCGCCACATCACCGGCCGCCCGATCATGTTCGCCTCCACCGGCGAGAAGATCGAGGACTTCGACGCCTTCCACCCTGACCGGATGGCCTCCCGGATCCTCGACATGGGTGACATCCTCACCCTGATCGAGCAGGCCCAGAAGACGTTCGACGAGGAGCAGGCCGCCAAGATGGCGGGCAAGCTCACCTCGGGCGAGAACTTCACCCTGGAAGACTTCCTCGAGCAGATGATGATGGTCCAGAAGATGGGCCCCATCAAGAACCTGCTCGGCATGATGCCCGGCATGGGGCAGATGCGCGACCAGATCAATTCGATCGACGACCGCGACCTCGACCGCATCGCCGCCATCATCCGCTCGATGACCCCGGCCGAGCGCCAGGACCCGAAGATCATCAACGGGTCCCGGCGGGCCCGCATCGCGGCCGGCTCCGGCACGACCGTCAGCGCCGTCAACAACCTGGTCACCCGCTTCTTCGAGGCCCAGAAGATGATGAAGCGGATGGCCGGCGGCATGGGCATCCCCGGCATGCCGGGCGGCGGCAAGGGCAAGGGCAAGGGCTCCAAGAAGGCCAAGAAGGGGCGGCGCGTGAGCGGCGACCCGCGCAAGGCGGCGCTCGGGAAGAAGTCCTCCTCGGGCCAGCAGCCGGCCGCGCCCAAGCAGGGCGGCCTGCTGGGCAACCTCGGCGGCGGCAAGCTGCCGCCGGGCGTCGAGCTGCCTCCCGGCTTCGACCCGTCGAAGCTGCGGCTGCCCGGTCAGAAGTAATCGTCGCGCGGCGGGCGTGTGAGTCCCGGGCAGTGTCCGGCATCTGGCAGAATGACATGTTGGAACATCGTGACCAGGTGGGTGCCCTCTCACCTCCCGCCGGCCGCGCCTGTCCCTTGAGCGGACTCACATCGTGCCCCACTCGATGCGGAGCCGCTCGCTCGTGTCTGTGAACGCAGGAGAGACCACACCCGTGGCAGTCAAGATCAAGCTCAAGCGGCTCGGGATGATCCGCAACGCTCAGTACCGCATCATCGTCGCCGACAGCCGCACCAAGCGTGACGGCCGGGCGATCGAGGAGATCGGTCTGTACCACCCGAAGGAGAACCCTTCGCGCATCCAGGTCGACGGCGAGCGCGTGGCCTACTGGCTCGGCGTCGGCGCCCAGCCGACCGAGCCCGTGCTGAAGCTGCTCAAGCTCACCGGCGACTGGCAGAAGTTCAAGGGCGAGCCCGCCCCGGCCCCGCTCAAGGTGGCCGAGCCGGCGCCCGACCGGCACGCCATCTACGAGGCCGCGGCCAAGGAGGCCCTGGCCGGTGGCGACACCGGCACGGCCGCCACCACGCCGCCGAAGAAGTCCAAGAAGAAGGACGAGGCCGAGGCCCCCGCCGAGACCCCGTCCGAGGGCGAGGGCTGACGTGCTCGAGGAGGCCCTCGAGCACCTCGTGAAGGGCATCGTCGAACATCCCGACGATGTCCGGGTCCGCGCACGCCGCATCCGCAGCGGGCGCGTCCTGGAGGTCCGGGTGCACCCTGACGACCTGGGCAAGGTCATCGGCCGCGGCGGCCGTACCGCCAAAGCCCTGCGCACGGTCGTGAACGCCCTGGCCGACGGGAAGTACGTCCGGGTCGACCTGCTCGACCTGCACGAAGCAGTCCGTTAGCGTCAGGATTCGCGCGCCCTCATCGGGTCATCCCGGTGAGGGCGTCGTGGTTTGGAGAGGGAAGGTCCACGTGCAGCTGGTCGTCGGCCGGATAGGCCGCCCGCACGGAGTGCGCGGCGAGGTCACCGTGGAGGTACGCACCGACGATCCCGAGCTGCGCTTCGCCGTCGGCAACACCCTCGCCACCGACCCGCCCGAGCGCGGGCCGCTGGTGGTCGAGGGCCGCCGCCGGCACAAGGACATGCTGCTGCTGACCCTGGCCGGCGTCACCGACCGCGACCAGGCCGAAGAGCTGCGCGGCACCATGATCGTCATCGACTCCTCCGAGATCGAGCCGTCCGACGACCCCGACGAGTTCCACGATCACCAGCTCATCGGGCTCACCGTGGAGACCGTCGGCGGCGAGACCGTCGGCGAGGTGGAGGACGTCCTCCACCACGGCCAGGACCTGCTCGTGGTGCGCCGCGCCGGCCGCGACGAGGCGCTCATCCCGTTCGTGAAGGCGCTGGTCCCGGTGGTGGACCTGGAGGGCGGCAGGCTCGTCGTCGACCCGCCGGAAGGGCTGCTGTGAGGCTCGACATCATCTCGATCTTCCCCGAGTACTTCGGGCCGCTGGACGTCTCGCTGATCGGCAAGGCACGCGAGCGCGGCATCCTCGACATCCGCGTCCACCAGCTCCGCGACTGGGCCCACGACGTCCACAAGACCGTCGACGACACCCCGTACGGCGGCGGCCCCGGCATGGTGATGAAGCCGGAGGTCTGGGGCGAGGCCATCGACGACGTGATCGGAGACGGCGCCCCCCGGATGATCGTCCCGACGCCGAGCGGCCGGCCGTTCACCCAGGAGCTCGCCCAGGAGCTGGCGGAGGAGGAGTGGCTGCTGTTCGCCTGCGGCCGCTACGAGGGCATCGACGCCAGAGTCATGGTCGAGTACGGGTCGCGCCTGCGCGTCGACGAGGTGAGCATCGGCGACTACGTGCTGGCCGGGGGCGAGGTCGCGGTGCTGGTGATGGTGGAGGCCGTCGGCCGGCTGCTGCCCGGCGTGCTGGGCAACACCCTCTCCGCCGTCGACGACTCCTTCGCGCCCGGGGCCATGCGCAACCTGCTCGAAGGCCCCGTCTACACCAAGCCGCCCCGCTGGCGGGGGCACGAGGTGCCCGAGGTGCTGCTGTCCGGCCATCACGGCAAGGTCGCCCGGTGGCGGCGTGACCAGGCGCTCCGCCGTACCGTCGAGACCAGGCCCGACCTGATCGCGGCGATCGACCCCGACACGCTCGACAAGCACGATCGGCGGCTTCTGGAGGAGCTGGAGTTTCGCGTCCCTCCGGAAGATATGGCACACTGAAGCGTTGCCAACTGCCCCGCGGTTGGCCCAGCATGCCCGGGAGGCTTCCCGGGTTCACCGAATCAGCAGGCGTGTCCACCGCGAGCCCCGGCCGGGTGGACCTCCGCGTGCTCGCGAGACTTGAGGAAGCATCTCTCATGCACACGAAGATCCAGGAGATCGAGAAGGCCAACCTGCGCAGCGACGTGCCGGACTTCCGGCCCGGCGACACGCTCGAGGTCCACGTACGCGTCGTCGAAGGCAACCGGTCCCGCGTCCAGGTCTTCAAGGGGTTCGTGCTGCGCCGTCAGGGCGGCGGCTCCCGCGAGACCTTCACCGTCCGCAAGGTCAGCTACGGCGTCGGCGTCGAGCGTACCTTCCCGGTGCACAGCCCGGTGATCGACAAGATCGTCGTGGCCGCCCGCGGCGACGTGCGCCGCGCCAAGCTCTACTACATGCGCGACCTGCGCGGCAAGGCCGCCCGCATCCGCGAGAAGCGCGAGACGTCCGCCAAGTGAGGTCCGCGCGGTGACGGCCTGTCCCTTCCGGGGGCGGGCCGTTCCTCCTTTGCGGAGGTCTTCCCTTTATGTGGAGCGACCCGTGCCGGGTGTAACGTCGGTCGAGGCTTGTCGAGCCCGCACATCATCTAGGCTCGTCACCGATGACTAGCGAGAGCCAGGAGCACGGCGCTACGCGCCGCCCTGTCGAGGACGAGGTGGACGTGGTCGCCGAAGACACTCAACAACCGGCACGGAGCGGAGAGCCGGACGAAGGCGCGAAGGACGACACGACGGACAAGGACAAGAAGGGCTCCTTCTGGAAAGAGCTGCCCGTCCTGATCGTGGTGGCCCTGGCACTCGCCCTGCTCATCAAGACCTTCGTCATCCAGGCGTTCTACATCCCCTCCGAGTCGATGGAGAACACCCTCCTGACGAACGACCGGGTCCTCGTCAACAAGCTCGTCTACCACACCCGCGACATCGAGCGCGGCGACGTCGTGGTCTTCTCCGGCGTCAACTCCTGGGACGGCGAGTTCCAGATGGAGGAGCCGAGCAACCCGGTCGAGGGGTTCTTCCGGTGGGTCGGCACCGCGTTCGGCGTCGTGCCCGGCGAGAAGGACTACATCAAGCGGGTCATCGGCATCGGCGGCGACCGCGTCGAGTGCTGCGACAAGGAACACCGCATCACCATCAACGGGGTGCCGATCGACGAAAGCTCCTACCTCTATCCGGGCGACCTGCCCTCCCGGGAGGAGTTCAAGGCCGACGTGCCGCCCGGTCACCTCTGGGTGATGGGCGACCACCGCCAGGTCTCCATGGACTCCCGCTCCCACACCGGCGACCCCGGCGGCGGAGCCATCCCCGAGAGCCAGGTCATCGGGCGCGCCTTCGTCATCGTCTGGCCGTTCTCCCGGGCCACCACGATCCCCATCCCTGAGACGTTCGCGCAGCCCGCGCTCCAGGCGCTCACCGGAGCCGCACCGCTGGTGTCCGGGTTCGCGCTGGCCGTTCCCCTGATTCTGGTACGTCGGCGCTGGCTGGGGAGAAAGCGCTGATGGCCGGCACCGAGAAGGCGGAGTCCTTGGAGAAGAAGAAAAAGGGCACCTTTCGGGAGACCATCCTTCTGCTGATCACGGGCATCGGCATCGCGCTGCTGCTGCAGGCGTTCGTGATCGGGTCGTTCTACATCCCCTCGGAGTCGATGGAGAACACCCTGAAGATCAACGACCGGGTGTTCGTCAACAAGCTCGCCGGGCCGCCCGGACGCGGCGACATCGTGGTGTTCAAAGGCTGGAACGGCGAAGACACCATCAAGCGCGTGATCGGCGTCGGCGGCGACCGGGTCAAGTGCTGCGACTCCGAGCGGCGCATCACGATCAACGGCAAGCCGCTCGACGAGTCGTCCTACCTCTATCCCGACGACTACCCGTCGGGCGACGAGTTCGACGTCAAGGTGCCCCCGGGCACGCTCTGGCTGATGGGCGACCACCGCAGCGCCTCCGCCGACGCGCGCAGCCACGTGGACGACGGCGACAGCGCCTTCATCCCGGTGGACGACGTCATCGGCACGGCGGTCGTCCGCTACTGGCCGCTCGGCCGCGGGACGATCTTCACCAAGCCGGACAGCTTCGCAGAGGTCGAGTAGTCGCGGTTTGCGCCGGATGGGGCGTACGCTTCCTGTGTCATGACAGTAGCGTTCCGCCCTCGGCCGAGCGTGGTCCGGCGAGACTCCGGGCTCTACGCGTACGAGCGGGCGCTGGCCCGCCGCGGGCTGACCCCCATCGCCGGAGTCGATGAGGCAGGCCGTGGCGCCTGTGCCGGCCCGCTGGTCGTCGCCGCCGTCGTCCTGCGCAGGCCGGTCGAGGGGCTGGGTGACTCCAAGCTGCTCACCCCCGCCGTGCGGGAGCGGCTGCACGACCGGATCCTCGCCACCGCGCACGTCGGCATCGTGGTCATCCCGCCGGAGACCATCGACGCCCGCGGGCTCCACAAGTGCAACGTGGCGGGAATGCGGCGGGCCGTCGCGCGGTTGACCTGTCACCCGGGATACATCCTCACCGACGGCTTCCCGGTGCCGGGCCTGCCGGCGCCGTCCCTGGCGGTCTGGAAGGGAGATCAGGTGGCCGCCTGCGTGGCGGCGGCGTCGATCGTGGCGAAGGTGACGAGGGACCGGCTGATGGCCTCCCTCGACGAGGAGTTCCCGCAGTACGGCTTCGCCGATCACAAGGGGTATGTCACACGACAGCATCGTCTCGCACTCGAAACATACGGCCCGTGCCCGCACCACCGATACTCCTTCGTCACGGTGGCCAGGGGGATGGGCGAGAATGAATTGGGGGCCGGGGTTGCCTGATCAGGCACACCGGGGGACCGGTACGACAGGAGGACCGCGATGAGCGCAGAGGATCTCGAGAAGTACGAGACCGAGATGGAGCTGCAGCTTTACCGCGAATACCGCGATGTCGTCGGCTTGTTCACCTACGTTGTGGAAACGGAGCGGCGCTTCTACCTGACGAACTCGGTCGACCTGGAGGTCCGCACGGCGGAGAACGGGGACGTGTTCTTCGACGTGAAGATGCAGGACGCGTGGGTGTGGGACATGTACCGGCCCGCGCGGTTCGTGAAGAACGTCCGTGTGGTCACGTTCAAGGACGTCAACGTCGAAGAGCTGGCCAAGGCCGACCTGGAGATGCCCAAGGAGGGCTTCTCGGGGTGACAGGCTGATGGAAGGGGGCGCGAGTGCTTCGCGCCCCTTTCTGCTGTCTGCAGGATGCCTTGTGCTGTAGGGAGAGCGCCCGGCTTTCGCTGTCTACAGGGCGCCTTGTGCTGCCCGCCTTCTGCTGCCCGCAGGGCGTCCGCCTTTTGCTGCCCGCCGAGCGCCCGCTTTCCGCTGTCCACAGGGCGCCCTCCGTCCCCTTCGCTATCCCCAGAACCCCGTTCGGGCCGAGGCCCGCCACCCTCCGTGCGCCAAGGTCGGTGCCCGGAGGTGGCACACATGGCCGCGAAGAACGAACTCGGCAGGCACGGCGAACAACTCGCCGCCGACTACCTGCGTGCCGAGGGCATGACCATCATCGAGCGCAACTGGCGCTGCCGCCACGGCGAGATCGACATCCTCGCCGAGGACGGCTCCACCCTCGTGGTGGTCGAGGTGAAAACCCGATCGAGCACGTCACACGGCACGGCCCTGGAATCCGTGCGCCCCGCCAAGCTGGCCCGCCTGCGCGCCCTGGCCGCCAAGTGGCTGGCCGCGGAGTCCCGCTCGTACGCCGCCGTCAGGATCGACGTGATCGCCCTGGAACGGTTCGCCGGTGACTACTCCCTGCGTCACGTGCGGGGGGCGTCGTAGATGGCCGTCGCGCGCACCCGCAGCGTCGCCCTCGTCGGCGTCACCGGCAGCTGCGTGGAGGTGGAGGCCGACGTCGGCAACGGGCTGGCGGGCATCCATCTCATCGGGCTGCCCGACGCGGCGCTGAGCGAGGCCAGAGAGCGAGTCCGCTCGGCCCTGGTCAACAGCCACTTCCCGTGGCCCGACGCCCGCATCACCGTCAGCCTCTTCCCCGCCAGCGTCCCGAAACGCGGCAGCCAGTTCGACCTGGCCATCGCGATGGCCATCCTGGGCGCCGCAGGCGTGGTGCCGGTGGCAGGCGTCGCCGCGCCGTTCTTCCTGGGCGAGCTCGGCCTCGACGGCCGTCTGCGCCCGGTGCGCGGCGTGCTCCCGTCCGTGCTGAGCGCGGCCAAGCAGGGCGACGACGTCACGGTCGTGGTCCCGGCGGCCAACGCCGCGGAGGCGGCCCTGGTCCCCGGCGTGCGGGTGGTTCCGGCACCCGACCTGCGACGGCTCGTGGAATGGCTACGCGCGGGCGAGTTCCCACCGTGCCCGTCCCCGGATCCAGGCCCCTCCCCGTCGGGCTACCCAGGCGAGGGCTTCGGGGAATCGGGACGTACGGGTCGTGCCGACGGGCGTGCGGGGCCGGGGGAGTCCGGGCATACGGGTCGTGCCGACGGGCGTGCGGGGCCGGGGGAGTCCGGGCATACGGGTCGTGCCGACGGGCGTGCGAGGTCGGGGGAGCCCGGACGTACGAGTCCTGTGGACGGGCATGCCGGGCTCGACGCCGAGGCACGTGCCGCATTCGGGCAGACCGGGCATCCCCAGCCGTCCCCTGCCCTCCACATGGCGACCGGCGTGCGACCCGACGTGGACCTGTCCGACGTGGTCGGCCAGCCGATGGCCAGGCGAGCCCTGGAGATCTGCGCCGCGGGCAACCACAACCTCTGGATGCTCGGCCCGCCCGGCACCGGCAAGACCCTCCTGGCCGAACGCCTGCCCACCCTCCTCCCCGACCTGGAGCTCGACCATGCCCTGGAGGTGACGGCCATCCACTCCGTCGCCGGCGCGCTCCCGCCGGACAGCCCGATGGTGTTCCGGCCGCCGTTCATCAGCCCCCACCACACCGCCACGGCGGCGGCGATCGTGGGCGGCGGCAGCTCCGTGGTCCGTCCCGGCGCGGTCTCCCTGGCTCACCGGGGCATCCTCTTCATGGACGAGGCGCCCGAGTTCCCCTCCCACGTGCTCGACTCGCTACGCCAGCCGCTGGAGTCCGGTCAGGTCACCGTGTCGAGATCGGCGGGATCCGTCACTTTCCCTGCCCGTTTCATCCTGGTCCTGGCCGCCAACCCCTGCCCCTGCGCCCAGCCGCGCGACAAGGGCGGCGGGTGCCAGTGCTCGCCCAAGGTCCGCCGCCGCTACCTGGGCAGGCTGTCCGGCCCGCTGCTGGACCGTATCGACATGAAGGTCACCGTGGCGCGCTCGTCCAGGCGCGAGCTGATGGCCGACCGGCAGTTCGTCGAGACCAGCGAGACCGTGGCCGCCCGCGTCCGCGAGGCCCGCCTCCGGGCGGCCGAACGCCTCGCCGGCACCCCATGGCGGACGAACGCCGAGATCCCCTCAGCGGCCCTGCACTCCCGCTTCCGCCCGTCCGACGCCGCCATGAAGCCCATGACGAGCTGCCTCGACTCCGGCTCACTGAGCGCCCGCGGCCTCGACCGGGTAGTCCGAGTGGCCTGGACCCTCGCCGACTTGGCAGGCAAAGCCCGCCCCGACGAGAACGAGACCTCAGCCGCACTGGCCCTCTGGCTAGGCCTCGACCCGTGACCACCCATCATGACCATCCCGGAGGGACCACGATGAGTACCCCCGAGCATGAGGCGAGAGCCGCCCTCATGCGCGCCGCCGACGCCGGCGACACCGTCATGGGCGACCTGGTCGCCCAGATCGGCCCCACGCAAGCGGTCCAGGCCATCCGCGAGAGGGCCGCACCGCCCGGGTTCGCCACCGACGAGCTGACGCGCCGCCTCCAGACCTGGCACGCCCGCCTGGACGGCTCCGACCCTGCGGCCGACCTCGAAGCGGGCGAGCGCACCGGCGCCCGCCTGATCATCCCCGGCGACCCCGAATGGCCCACCCAACTCGACGCGCTCGGTGCCGGCCGCCCGCTCGGCCTCTGGCTCCACGGCACAGCCGACCTGCGCTTCTCCTGCCTCCGCTCGGTCGCGGTGGTCGGCGCACGAGCGGCCACCTCCTACGGCGTCCACGTCGCCGCCCAGTTCGGTGTCGGGCTGAGCGAGGCGGGATGGACGGTGGTGTCCGGCGGCGCGTTCGGCATCGACGGCGCCGCCCACCGGGGATCACTGGCCGCCGGAGGCACCACGGTGGTGGTCCTGGCCTGCGGCGTCGACTACTGCTACCCGGCCGAGCACCGCTCCCTGTTCGCCGGCGCCCGCGACCAGGGCGTCCTCGTCAGCGAATGCCCGCCGGGCGTCCGGCCGACCCGGGCCCGCTTCCTCATCAGGAACCGGCTGATCGCCGCCCTGTCCAGAGGCACCGTGGTCGTGGAGGCGGCCGTACGCAGTGGCGCCCTCAACACGGCCGGCCACGCCCTCGCCCTCGACAGACATCTCGGCGCCGTCCCCGGCCCCATCACCTCCAGCCTCTCCGACGGCTGCCACCGCCTCATCCGCGAGAACAAGGCCGTCTGCGTCACCACCCCGGAGGAGATGATCGAACTCGTCGGCGTCATGGGCGACGACCTCGCCCCGGTCCCACGGGCCCCCGCCCTGCCCAGAGACTCCCTGCCGGAGCCGACCAGACGCGTGCTGGACGCCGTCCCCACCCGGGTCAGCGCGGGCCCCGCCACCATCGCCGTCGCCGCCGGCGTAGACCTCAACACCGCCCTCAGTGCCCTCGGCTCCCTGGCAGCAGCGGGCTACCTCGACCGCACCCCCAACGGCTGGCGAGCCCGCCGCCCAGCCTCACCCGTCTACCCTCAAGCCCCCGCTACCGCCCTTCCCCCACCCACCAAGCCACCGGACCCCACCGAGCCGCGGGACCCCACCGAGCCACCGGACCCCACCGAGCCGCGGGACCCCACCGAGCCACCGGACCCCACCGAGCCACCGGACACCGGGCAGCCGGACTCCACCAGTCAACGGGACTTCGCCGGTCAGCCAGACCCTGCGGGGCTGCAGAACTTCACCGGTCAGCCGGACCTCATAGGTCAGCGGGACGCCACCGGTCAGGGGGACGCCGCCGGTCAGGGGGACCTAGTCGGTCAGCGGGACCTCATCGGGCTGCAGGACTCCGTCGGGCTGCAGGATTCCACCGGTCAGCTGGACTCCTCCGCGCTGCCGGACCCCATGAAACAACCGGACTCCACCGGGCCGTCAGACCCGCCCGTCGAGTCCGTACATCATGCGCCTGCCCTAGCAGAGAAGCCTCCGGACCCTGTCTCGACGTCGGAGGAGTCACCCGCCTTCTCTTCTGACGCCTCACCTGCCGCCCTCGACACCTTGATCCCCGCAGCTCGCCCATCTCCTGACTGAGCCGAGTCGGATGAGCTTCCGTCCTCGCGTCGCCACCACTGCGGCGCGAGGCGGCCCTCTCTGTCGTCCCACTCATCAACCGTCTCCGCGCCATCTGGTCCATCCATCGATCAGGAACTCACAAGCCAGCACTTTGTCCCGGAACGTCACTCACCCGCTAGAGGGTTGAGGTGAGACCGGCGGCGATTTTTTTGAGTTCGGCGGTGACGGCTTTGGCGCCGGAGAACTCCTTGGCATAGGTGGGGCTGAACATGATTTCGGCGCGCTGCCTTTCGCCCATGCGGAGGAAGAGTGTGGGGGTTCCGGCCATGCCGTCCTCGCCTACGTGCTGGATGATCAGGTAGCCGGTCCGGTCGCCGATGGTCACCTCCTCGCCGTCGCCCTCGTCGCGGTAGACCTGGATGCGGTCGTCGAGCTCGTGGACCGCCGCGTCCTCGTACATGTAGATCTGGACGCAGTAGAAGCCGTGCTCGTCGCCGTCGAAGTTGTACGAGGTCGTGTATCTGTCGCCGAAGTCCAGGGACCAGTTCGACCACTGCAGCCGTGGGGGTAGATATCCGACTTTGACGTGCTTGAACTCTTTTCCGTCGCCCAGGTCTCCGAGGTCCGGTGTCTGGGAGGGGGGTGGCGGGATGTCGTCGATGGGGGGTGGCTCCAGGGTGGCGGCGGTGGTGGCGTCCGGTGTGGCGGAGGCCGTGGGCTGCTGCACGGTGGCAAGCGTCGAGCCTAGGGTCAGGTAGCCGACGGGTGCGGCGGCGATGACGGCGGCGGAGGTGGCCAGCGCGGCGACCCGGGCCTTCTTGCGCCTGTCGCGGGAGGAGCGGATGACCCGGTCCGCCAGGTCGGGCGCGGCGTAGAGCCTCGCGGTCTCGTCCGCCATGATCCGGCGGATCTTGTCCTCAAAGGTGGGCATTCCTGATCACTCCTTCCGCTGATTCCCGGCCGAGCGCCGAGCGGAGCTTGGTCATGGCCTTCGACGCCTGACTCTTGACGGTGCCGACCGAGCAGCCGAGCACCTCGGCGGTCTGCGTCTCGCTGAGGTCCTCCCAGTAGCGCAGGACGACCACCGCGCGCTGCCGGGGCGGCAGGGCGCGCAGTGCCTCCATGAGCACGTGGCGGAGGTCGACGTCGCGCCCGCCGGCCGACCTCTCCGGCGGGCTGTGCGTCGGGATGATGCTGAGGATCGCCCGGCGGCGGGCGCGGCTGATGGCGGCGTTGATGATGACGCGGCGCACGTAGGGTTCGAGGCTGTCGTGGCGCACCCGGTCCCAGTTCCGGTACGTACGCTCCAGCGCTGTCTGTAACAGGTCCTCGGCCTCTGTCTCGTCACCACAGGCGAGATAGGCGACCCGCAGCAGGCTCGTGGCGCGCGCGGCCACGAAGGAGCCGAAGTCGTGTTCCATGCCGCTCACGGCAGACTTTCCGTTGTCACGCCTCCTAATACGCCCCGGCGGCCCCGAGCGTTGCCCGCCGGGCGGAGAAAGCGTGTCCGGGCCTGGCGTGAAGCGCGGCTCCGCCGTGTCGCCCGGCTCAAGGCGGAAGGCCCGGCAGCCGTACCGGAAGGAGAAGCCGCCTGATGAGCCTCGCCATCATCGACACGCGCATGACGGGCAACCAATCGGGGGGCCCAGGCGTATTGAAGAACGTCACTTCGCGTTCACGGAGGAGTCCTATGAAGCTCGCGACCGCGGCGATTCGGCCGCTGATCTCTTTAGGCGTCGGCCTGGCCGTGGCCGCCACCGCTCTCGCGGGTATGCCTGAGCCGGCCGCGGCGGCTCCGCCCGAGGGCGCCTACTGGCACTCCAGGGCGATCATGACGAGCACCCACCCCTGGCGGTTCGGCTCGAAGCGGGACCCCTACTCGCTCGTCGAGCGGACGATCTCGGAAAGCTGGAGCGCGCCCGACGGCCGGAAGTGGGCGGGGTACCGGGAGCTCGGGACACTGCCGGAAAGCGCGGCGGACAAGAAGGCGTGGCGGCGTGATGGCTCCCCCTCCAAGTGGAGCAAGTCGATCGACGGCAAGATCGTGAAGCTGTCCACCAAACCCACCAGGGGCCACGTGACCCCCGTACGGAGCCAGACCTCGTTCCAGCTCGCGGGGCAGTCCCTGACGTACGACGAGGTCCAGCGCCTGCCCGCCGACCCGGGCAACCTGAAGGACTGGCTCAGGAGGGCGGGCCAGGTCTTCCGGGTACAGAGCGGAACCCTCGACAACTGGGTCGTGCACAGCCTGATGGAGCTCCTGCACCGCATTCCCGCGCCGAAGGAGGTGCGTGCCGCCGCTTACCAGGCGCTGCTGACCATGCCGGACGTCCAGGTCGCGGGTCAGGCGAAGGATCCGCTGGGCAGGTCAGGGGTCGCCGTCCTGATCCGTCAGAACGAGGACAAGAAGAGGAGGAGTGCGGCCAGTGTCAGGCTGATCGTCGACACCGGAACGATGCTGCTGCTGTCATGGGACCAGAGGGTCACGCTCGACGGGAAGACGGTCGAGGGTAAGACCCTGAACGAGACGCTGGTCGAGGTCGGCTGGACCGACTCCCCTCCCGCCGTCCCGGCCCTGCCCTAGCTCGCCCGGCGATCCCTTTTCGGGGTGGTGGGCCTTGATCGTGGTTTCGGTGGTGTCCTGGCTCGTCTGGCGGGCTGTCGTCGTGGAGGGGTGCCCCTCGGGTGTCGTTCTGGGGCTGTCCTGGCTTGCCCGGCAGTGCCTCTTTCGGGGGCGTTGTGGGGTGGTGGAGGATGAGGGCATGGGGGCGGCTGTGGATGTCGATGAGGTGTTGGGGGAGTTCGAGGCGTATCTGCGGTTCGAGCGTGACCTTTCGCCTCATACGGTCAGGGCGTACCTGGGCGACGTGGCCTCGCTGCTGCGGCACCTCGGCGGCACGCTGGAGGGCGCGGACGTGGCGGCGCTGCGGGAGTGGCTCGCGGCGCAGCACGACGCGGGGAAGGCTCGGGCGACGCTGGCACGGCGGACGGCGTGCTTGCGGACGTTCACGGCCTTCTGTCATCGGCGGGGGTGGCTGCCCGACGATCCGGGTCTGCTGCTGGGCACGGCCAAGGCGCCTCGCGCATTGCCCGCCGTACTCGATCAGGAGCAGGCCCGGCAGGTGCTTGACGCGTCGTCCGCTGGGGAGCCCAAGGATCTGCGCGATCAGGCCATGCTGGAGTTGCTGTACGCGACGGGGATCCGGGTCAGTGAGCTGTGCGGGCTCGACGTCGACGACGTGGATCGGGATCGGCGGGTCGTGCGGGTGCTGGGCAAGGGGCGTAAGGAGCGGGCGGTTCCGTTCGGGGCGCCGGCGCTGGGGGCGCTCGATCGGTGGTGTGTGCATGGCAGGCCCCTGTTCATGCGTGAGAAGAGTGGTCCCGCGCTGTTTCTGGGGGTGCGGGGAGGGAGGATCGACGCCGGTACGGTCAGGCGGGTCGTGCATGCGCGGCTGCGGCAGGTGGAGGGCACGCCTGACATGGGGCCGCACGGGGTCCGGCACAGCGCGGCCACTCATCTGCTCGAAGGTGGCGCTGACCTGCGCAGTGTTCAGGAGCTGCTCGGTCACGCATCCCTGAGTAGCACCCAGGTTTATACGCACGTCTCGATAGAACGCCTTCGCCGCGCTTTCGAGCAGGCTCATCCTCGTGCTTGAGTGCCTTCGACTGGGCCGACCTTTGTGTCTGAGGGTGGGGTCTGCGCTGTGCCTACCTGACGGGTAGGCGTTCCCCTGTTTTCAGCGTCGGCGCTGTTTTCGGTGTTGGCCTCTGGTGGGAGGGCGGGGGGAGTGCTTGCCGTGCGTTCTCTTACGGAGGATGCGGAGCAGGAGTCCGAGCAGGAAGAGGGCGCTGAGTAGGGCCGCCAGGCCGAGGGGGTGCGGTAGCGGGGTGGTGGCGGAGTGACGGCGGATGGGCGGGAGCTGGGTTTCGCTGGGGGCCGCGCCCGGTTGTGCTGGTGAGGCGTCGGTAAGCGGGGGGCGAGCTGTCGTCGGGAGTTGGGCGGGAGTCGCGGTGGGTGCGGTCCGGGCTGTCCGGGAGTTCTCCGCAGGTACGGGTGGGTCTGATGGCGGAATGCCTGGCTGGGTGGTGAGTGGTCCTGATGGCCAGAAGGGCAGGAGGCGGATGCGGGCACCGGCCAGCAGGAGGAGAGGGTCGAGGTAGGTCGTGCCTGTCCGGAGCCCCCAGTGGAGGCAGGACTCCGGGCAGTGCGGCGGGGTGGGGCCGCTGAGGGTGCCGAGGGGGTCTCCGGCCGTTACGGGGTCACCGACGTGGACTGCTGGGGTGACCGGCAGGTAGGTGGTGCGCAGGCCGCCGGGGTGGTTGACGGTGACGACGCCGCGGCCCCCCACGGGACCCGCGAAACCGATCGAGCCCGGGCCGGCGGCGAGGACCGGCTCGCCTGGTGACGCGGCGAGGTCGACGCCTCTGTGGCCCGCCAGCCAGGGTGCGGGCGGTGGGGAGAAACGGCGAAGGACCTCGGGGGTGCCGTCCAGGGGCCAGCGCCAGAGAGTACGGGCGGGCATGCCACCGGTAGAGGGCGCGGCGACAGGGGTCCGGGCGGGGAAGCGCACGTGCTGGGCGGCGCTCGCCGCGCCGGGAGGCACCGTGAGCAGGGGCAGCGTGAGGGCGAGCAGGAGCGTGGCCAGAGCGGTGCGGGAAGGCATGCCCGCGAGTGTGCGGTGCAGCGGGCCGAGGGCGTCGCGGCGAACGTGGTTCTGTGGACGAGGTGCGTGGGCGCTCAGGGTTCTGTGGACGAGGTACGAGGACGCTTCCGGTTCTGTGGGGGAAGTGAGCGGGTGCCGGCGGCCTTGTGGGCGAGGGTGCCGGGGGGCGGTTGTGTGGGCGGAGGGCGCGGTGCGTTCTACGGGCGAAGCCTAGGCAGACATCCCTTGCGAGAGAGGCGGGGAGGGCGCGGTGCTGCGGGGCGAGCCAGCCGGTGGGGTTAGACGAGGGGCTGGCGTTTGAGGACGGTGTGCTCGTACACGGATGAGGTGTCGAGGGGGACGGAGGGGGTGCGGCGCAGGCGGAGGCGGAGAGGGGGAGTGCTGGGGCGGAGGGGGGAGAGCCAGATCCAGAGGATGGCGGTGGCGATGCCGGCGGCGCACAGCAGGATCACCGGGCGCAGGCCCAGGATCTCCGCGAGCGCGCCGCCCGCGAGTGCGCCGAGTGACATCACGCCCTGGACGGCGAAGGTCATGGTGGCGTTCACCCGGCCGCGCAGCTCTTCGGCCGTGTCGCGCATGATGATGCCGCTCATGCACGAGGCGAAGGCCACCACGATGGCGCCCGTGGCCGTCCCGGTGAAGGCGAGGACGGTGACCTTCCACCAGAGCGGCCCGGAGACCAGGCCCACCGCCAGGATCTCGATGGGGAAGAACAGCACCGAGCCCAGCAGCACCAGGTTCTCGCCGTAGCGCTTGGCCAGGCGGGTGGTGGCCCAGGCGCCCAGGACGCCGCCCGCGCCGCTGAACGCGATGAGCAGGCCGATGAGGCCCGACGGGATGCCGAGCGTGCGGAGCATGTAGAGCATCGAGACGGCCACGTACGCCATCGCGAAGAAGTTGATCGTGACCCCGGCGCCGAGCAGGGCACGGAGCACGGGCTGGGAGACGCTCGCCCGCAGGCCCTCGGCCACGTCGCGCCGGAGGCCGCGTGAGGGGGCGGGCCGGCGGTCCTCGCGGGTGCGGATACCGCGCAGGAGCAGCGCGGACAGCAGGAACGAGACGCCTTCGACGAGCACGGCCAGCGGCGCGGTGATGAGCTGGACCAGCATGCCCGCCAGCCCGGGCCCGGCCACCGAGGCGACCGAGTAGGAGGCGTTGAACCCGGCCATGGCGGCGGTCCTCTGGTCAGGAGGGACGAGCGCGGCCACGTACGGGAAGCTGACGGCCCTGAAGAGCACCGCGGCGGTGCCGATCACGAGGGCGACGGCGAGCAGCCACGGGATCGTGAGCACCCCGAGGAGCCAGGCCGCGGGCACGGTGAGGGCGGCGGCGCCGGAGACCAGCTCGCAGGCGACCATCACCGGACGGTGGCGGCGCAGGCGGTCGGCGATCGCGCCCGAGTGCAGGCCGAACAGCAGGGCGGGCAGCGAGGCGGCGGCGGTGAGCAGGCCCATCTGTAACGGGGACGCGGCCAGCAGGGTGATCGCGGTGAGCGGCACGGCCAGCTTGGAGACCTCCGAGCCGGTGATCGAGATCGTGCGGGCCGACCAGAGCAGGCGGTAGTCGCGCTGTTGGCGCAGGGGTGTCATGCGTCTCCCCGAATGTGAAAGAAACCCTTCGGAACTGTGAAAGTAATCCTTCATAGATGTGAAGGCAACCCTTCAGATCTGATCGCGGGTACTTTGGGCGCATGAGGACGGAAGGGCTCAGCGATCCGAAGGCGATGCGGGCCCTGGCGCACCCCGCGAGACTGGCGATCCTGACCCAGCTCGGCACCCAGGGCAGCGCCACCGCGACCGAGGTGGCCGAGGGCGCCGGCATCACGCCCAGCGCGGCCAGCTACCACCTGCGCATGCTGGCCAAGTACGGCTTCGTCGAGGACGCGCCGCCGCGCGGCGACGGCCGCGAGCGCCTGTGGCAGTCGACCGGCGCACCCCTCGCCGTCGCCATGAGCTCCGCGGACCGGCCGGACGTACGGGAGGCCAAGAACCTCCTGGTACGGGCGCTGCGCCGGAACGCCGACGACGAGCTCGACCGGGCGCAGGCCGCCACCGAGCGGGAACCCCAGGAGTGGCGCGACGCCACCCTCTTCGCCCGGGTGACGCTCAGAGTCGACGCCGCCGAGATGGCGCACCTGGGTAGGCAGATCGAGAAGCTGCTCGAACCGTACGTGGCGAGCAGGCGGAGCGCCGAGGACGCGCCGGAGGGCGCGCGGATCGCCGAGGCGCAGGTCAATCTCTTCGCACGGTCCCCGAGACCGGTCCCCGGCCTGCCCACCGAGGACCACGACGTGGCGCGTGACCGGGAGGGCTCCCATTGATCTGTCCGGTCAGGCGGAGGCGGCATGCGAGGTAGACTTTTCGGTGGCCTGACACCTCAGGCCGACTTCGCATGCCTCGTCAAGGGCCGCGCCATCGGTCCGGGCTCCGCCCGGCTGGAGCGGTTCGGGGCATCAGGGCGGTGCCAACCGGCCACCGCGACAACCGAGAATCGCGCCCGGCCCCAGCAGGGCGCCCAACCTGGAGGTCCAGCTCATGGCCCCCGTCGTCACCATGCGACAGCTCCTCGAGAGCGGCGTTCACTTCGGCCACCAGACCCGCCGCTGGAACCCGAAGATGAAGCGCTTCATCTTCACCGAGCGCAACGGCATCTACATCATCGACCTGCAGAAGTCGCTGTCCTACATCGACCGCGCCTTCGACTTCGTCAAGGAGACCGTGGCCCACGGGGGCACGATCCTGTTCATCGGCACGAAGAAGCAGGCTCAGGAGGCCATCGCGGAGCAGGCCTCCAGGGTCGGCATGCCCTACGTCAACCAGCGCTGGCTCGGCGGCATGCTCACCAACTTCTCCACCGTGCACAAGCGGCTGCAGCGCCTCAAGGAGCTTGAGGAGCTCGACTTCGAGAACGTCGCCGCGTCGGGGCTCACCAAGAAGGAGCTCCTCATGCGCAAGCGCGAGAAGGACAAGCTGGAGCGCACGCTCGGCGGCATCCGCGACATGGGCCGCGTGCCCAGCGCGGTGTGGGTCGTCGACACCAAGAAGGAGCACATCGCGATCAGCGAGGCCAAGAAGCTCGGCATCCCGGTGGTCGCGATCCTCGACACCAACTGCGACCCCGACGAGGTCGACTACCCGATCCCGGGCAACGACGACGCGATCCGCGCCGTCGGCCTGCTGACCCGCGTCGTCGCCGACGCCGTGGCCGCCGGGCTCATGACCCGCTCGGGCGCCTCCCGCGGTGACGAGAAGCCCGCCGCCGCCGAGCCGCTGGCCGAGTGGGAGCGCGAGCTCATCGAGCAGGGCGGTGGCGAGCAGGCCCAGGCCCAGCCGCAGGAGTCCGCCGAGGCGGCCCCGGCCGCGGAGGCCCCGGCTGAGGAGGCTCCGGCCGCGGAGGCCCCGGCCCAGCCCGAGGGCCAGCAGCAGGCCTGACCGGCCTTCCCCGTCCCGGCCGCTTCCGGCTCCGGAAGCCGCCGGGCGGGCAGGCGGGACGTTCCGGGCCCGCGCTGACGGGCACGGGACACGTACCGGCTTCTGTGCGGCACGCGTTGCCGTGACGACAGGGGCGGGCGCCGAGCGCGGCGCCCGCCCGAACGACGACATCCACAGACATCCCACAAGGAAAAGCAATGGCTTCCGTGAACATGGCCGACGTCAAGCGGCTTCGCGAGATCACCGCCGCCGGCATGATGGACTGCAAGAAGGCTCTGGAGGAGGCCGAGGGCGACTTCGACCGCGCCATCGAGCTGCTCCGGCTGAAGGGCGCCAAGGACGTCGGCAAGCGCGAGGCGCGCACCGCCTCCAACGGCCTGGTCGCGCTCAAGCAGGACGGCGACTCCGCCGCGGCGCTGCTGGAGCTCAACTGCGAGACCGACTTCGTGGCCAAGGGCGAGCGCTTCCAGGAGCTCGCCGGCCAGGTGGTCGCGCACGTGCTGGAGACCCGCCCGGCCGACGTGCCGTCGCTGCTGGAGTCCTCCTTCGACGGCCAGACGGTCAAGGAGCACCTCGACTCGGCCAACGCCGCGCTCGGCGAGAAGATCGAGATCCGCCGCTTCGCGGTGCTGGAGGGCGGCTACATCGGCGCCTACATGCACAAGACCGACCCGGCGCTGCCGCCGACCGTCGGCGTGCTGGTCCAGCTCGACAAGGCGAACCCCGAGGTGGCCAAGGACATCGCGCAGCACGCCGCCGCGATGGCGCCGCAGTACCTCAAGGCCGACGCCGTGCCCGTCGATGTCATCGAGAAGGAGCGCAAGCTCTTCGAGGAGATGACCCGCGAGGAGGGCAAGCCCGAGGCCGCCATCGAGAAGATCGTCGACGGCCGGCTCAAGGGCTGGTACAAGGACTTCACGCTGGTGGAGCAGGCCTTCGTCAAGGACAACAAGAAGTCCGTGGGCAAGTACGCCGAGGAGAACGGCGTTCAGATCCAGGCCTTCGTCCGGTTCAAGGTTGGTCAGGCATAGGCTGGAGCGAGCTTTCGATTCAGACGAACCGCCGAGAAAGGGAGGCCGCCGCCGTGCAGGACAATCAGGAGCCCGCCACGTCGGCGGCTGCTCCGTCCCGTAACCAGCTGCGCTGGAAGCGGGTGATGCTGAAGCTGTCCGGTGAGGCGTTCGCCGGAGCCGAGCCACTGGGCATCGACCCGGTGATCGTCGATCACCTGGCCGACTCGATCACCGAAGCGGTGCGCGAGGGCGTCCAGGTGGCGATCGTCGTCGGCGGGGGCAACATGTTCCGCGGTGCCGCCCTCTCCGAGCGGGGCATGGACCGCGCCCGGGCCGACTACATGGGCATGCTCGGCACGGTCATAAACTGCCTGGCACTTCAGGACTTCCTGGAGCGGCGCGGCGTCGAGACGCGGGTCCAGACCGCGATCACCATGCAGCAGGTCGCCGAGCCGTTCCTGCCGCGGCGCGCCATCCGCCACCTGGAGAAGGGGCGCGTGGTCATCTTCGGCGCCGGGCTCGGCTCTCCGTACTTCTCCACCGACACCGCGGCATCCCAGCGGGCGCTCGAGATCGGCGCCGAGGCGCTGCTCAAGGGCACCCAGGTGGACGGGATCTACGACTCCGACCCGCGGAAGAACCCCGACGCGGTGCGGTTCGACCATCTCGACTACGGAGAAGTGCTGCTGCGTGACCTCGCGGTCATGGACGCCACGGCGATCAGTCTGTGCAAGGACAACGATCTGCCGATCGTGGTCTTCGACCTGATGGGCGAGGGCAACATCCTGCGAGCGGTCCGCGGTGAGAAGATCGGCACACTGGTGAGTCCCGCAGGCAAATGAGGTGTGAGCCCGACACCGCCAGCTAGAAGACAGGGAGCCGCTGTGATCGACGAAACTCTCCTCGAAGCCGAGGAAAAAATGGAAAAGGCCGTCTCCGTCGCGAAGGAAGACTTGGCGACCATCCGGACAGGCCGGGCCACCCCCGCGATGTTCAGCAAGATCACCGCCGAGTATTACGGCACGCCGACGCCGATCCAGCAGCTGGCGTCGTTCCACGTGCCCGAGGCTCGCATGGTGCTGATCCAGCCGTACGACAAGAGTTCGATGGGCGCGATCGAGCGTGCCATCCGCGACTCCGACCTCGGCGTCAACCCGACCGACGACGGCCAGGTGATCCGGGTGACCTTCCCCGAGCTGTCGGAGGAGCGCCGCCGCGAGTACATCAAGATCGCCAGGGGCAAGGGCGAGCACGCCAAGGTCTCCATCCGCAACATCCGGCGCTCCGCCAAGGAGGCGCTCGACAAGATGATGAAGGACGGCGACGCGGGCGAGGACGAGGTCAGGCGGGCCGAGAAGGAGCTCGACGACATCACGCAGAAGCACGTCGCCAAGGTCGACGAGCTGCTGAAGATCAAGGAAGCCGAGCTGCTCGAAGTCTGAGCGGCCCGCTGAAGGTAGCGCATCTACGGCCCTCGCCTGACGGCGGGGGCCGTGGCCTATGGAGAAGTCTTGAAAGAACGTACGGCCGGCACCAACCCCGGCGGCGGTAGCCGCACCGGCCGCAACCTCCCCGCCGCGATCGCCGTGGGCCTGGGTCTGGGCGCCCTGGTCCTGATCTCCCTCTACACCGTCAAGGAGCTCTTCCTCCTGGTCGTCGTCGCGGCCGTCGGCGTGGGTGTGATGGAGCTGGTGCGGGCGTTCGCGGCCCGGGGCATCCACGTGCCGGGGGTGCCGGTCCTGGCGGGTCTCGTCACGATGCAGGCGGCGGCCTACTGGGGCGGCGGGGTCTGGCTGCTCGGCACGTTCGTGGTGTTCGCGTTCGTGCTGCTGGTGTGGCGGATGTTCACGGGCGGCACCGACGGCTACGTCCGCGACGCCTCGGCGTCGGTGTTCCTGCTGTTCTACCCGGCGCTGCTGGCGGGGTTCGTGGCGCTGCTGCTGGCGCCGCCCGACGGCAGCCACCGGGTCGTGGTCTTCATCGCGGTCACGGTGGCGAGCGACACCGGCGGGTACGCGGCGGGGGTGCTGTTCGGCAGGCACCCGATGTCGGTGATCAGCCCCAAGAAGACCTGGGAGGGCTTCGCCGGTTCGGTGGTGGCCTGCACGGCCGTGGGCGCGTGGCTGGTGACGTGGCTGCTCGGCGGCGCGTGGTGGCAGGGCGCGCTGCTCGGGGCGCTGGCCGCGGTGCTGGCCACGGCGGGCGACCTGATCGAGTCGATGATCAAGCGGGATCTCGGCATCAAGGACCTGGGCACGATCCTGCCCGGTCACGGCGGGCTGATGGACCGGCTGGACTCGCTGGTGGCCACGCTGCTGCCGGTCTGGCTGCTGCTCGCGCTTTTCGTCTGAGGGGTCAGCCCGTGAGGGCGTCGCTGGTGATCGGGGTGAGCCAGAGCCACCGTACGGCCTCCCCGCCGAAGGCGAACCCCGACATGTCCGGCATGTCGGGCGGGTCGGCCTGCATGAGCACCCCTGAGTACTGCGAGCCCAGCGGGAACGTGTCCGGCTCGTGGTACCACTTGGCGGTGTGGCCGTGGCCGAGCCAGGTCACCGAGTGCCACGGATACTGCGCCAGCCACACCAGCAGCAGCGCCGCGTCGCGCGGGTCGCCGAGGGTGGACACCGCCAGCTCGATCCTGGCGTACGCGCCGGGCTGGTCGATCCACTGCTCCACGGTCGGCATCCGCTGACAGCTCATCCCGACCGTCGACAGCACCGTGGCCGGCCGGTCGCCGTGCGGCGGGCGCTCGGTGATGCCCACCGTCGGCAGCCGGTCACCGCCGGCGTCCCAGTAGCGCCCGGCAGGGCCGAGCACCCGGTCCAGATGGCCCATCACGAACTGCTGGAACGACGGCCACGACCCCTCCGAGTAGCGCCACCGCCAGTAGGACTCGGCGTTGGCCAGCCGCGGCCGCAGCCCGTCGAGCGCCTCCGACAGCGCCCACGCGAACGGCGACTCGCCCACCGCGTCGCGCGCGTACCCCGGCATGCCGCGGTGCATGTCCGCCCAGCCCGGGATGACGGCCAGCAGGTCGTCCCCCTCGTACAGCGCCACCCCGTCGCCCTCCTCGAACCAGAGCGGCGTGAGCTCCCCCAGCGGCCTGCGCCCGTCCGGGTGAAGAGTGTTGGCCCGGGGCATCAGCGGCGGCAGCCCCGCGTTGATCCGCGCCAGCTCGACCACGGCCGGGGCGGGCCGGTGGTTGGCCAGCCAGCACGCGCCGTGCACGGTGCCGTCAGGAGAGCACAGGTAAGCGACCGAGGCGTCCTCGTCGCGCTCGACCACAAGCGTCCGGCTCCCGTACGGGCTGCCGGAAGTGAGGACGACCTCGGTATGCCCCTCGCCCGACGCAGACCGGTAAATCGCCATACGAGAAAACTGTAGATCCGGGAGTCACCCTCAGGCGAGCCTTCCGCGATCAGGAGCACCCGGCGGAATTCGCCCCGCCCGGCCGGTGTTCACTACCCTGGTCGTAATCCCCGCGAACAAGCAGAGGCAGGATCGTGTCCCAGCAGCCAGGCCAGCTCACCTTCGTCGCCCCGCGCAGGGCCAAGCCGGCCCGGCACCTCGCGGACCTGTCCATGGCCGACCGCCGCGCGGCCGTCACCGAGCTGGGGGAGAAGGCGTTCCGCGCCGACCAGCTCTCCCGCCACTACTTCGAGCGGCTCACCACCGACGTGCAGGCCATGACGGACCTGCCCGCCGCCTCCCGCGACAAGCTGGCGGCCCTGTTCCCGCCGCTGCTCACGCGCGTGCGCGAGCAGACCACCGACCGCGGCACCACCCGCAAGACGCTCTGGCGGCTGTTCGACGGGGCGCTGGTCGAGTCGGTGCTGATGCGCTATCCCGACCGGGTGACGATGTGCGTGTCGTCGCAGGCGGGCTGCGGCATGAACTGCCCGTTCTGCGCCACCGGCCAGGCCGGGCTCACCCGTAACATGTCGACCGCCGAGATCGTCGAGCAGGTCGTCGCGGGCGCCCGCGCGCTGGCGGCGGGTGAAGTGCCGGGCGGCCCCGGCCGGGTGAACAACGTGGTCTTCATGGGCATGGGCGAGCCGCTGGCCAACTACAAGCAGGTGATCCAGGCGGTGCGCCGCCTGGTCGAGCCCGCGCCCCACGGGCTGGGCATCTCCGCCCGCGGCGTCACCGTCTCCACTGTCGGGCTGGTGCCCGCGATCGGCAAGCTCGCCGACGAGGGCCTGCCGGTCACGCTCGCGCTGTCGCTGCACGCCCCCGACGACGAGCTGCGCGACACGCTCGTGCCGATCAACACCCGCTGGAAGGTGGCCGAGGTGCTCGACGCCGCCTGGGCGTACGCGGCGAAGACCAAGCGGCGGGTCTCCATCGAGTACGCGCTCATCAAGGACATCAACGACCAGGAATGGCGCGCCGACCTGCTCGGCAAGCTGATCAAGAACAAGCTCGTGCACGTCAACCTGATCCCGCTCAACCCGACCCCCGGCTCGAAGTGGACGGCCTCCCGGCCGGAGGACGAGCAGGCGTTCGTCCGGCGGCTGGAGTTCCACGGCGTCCCGGTGACGGTCCGCGACACCCGCGGGCGCGAGATCGACGGCGCCTGCGGCCAGCTCGCCGCCGCCGAGTGACCTACGGTCTGGTACGGCGCAGCCAGGCGTAGCAGGTGAGGCCGATCGCGATCCAGACCAGCGAGACCGCGCCCAGCTCGGGGAGCCTGGCCACGAGCTGCCCGGCGTTCGCCGCGCTCATCCACGCGGTGATGGGGACCGTGAGCCAGTAGAGCGGCGACACGCTGATGATCAGCATCGCCAGGAAGCCCGCCACCAGCGCCATGATCGACACGGCGGGTGACGGCAGCAGGGCGCGGCTGGTGAGCGCCCCGAGCGTGAGCCCGGTCAGCGTGCTCAGCCCGTGCAGCGCGACCCCCGCCGCCAGCACCGGGCCGTCCGGGGCGGCGCTCATCCCGAGCAGCACTCCCCAGAGCAGGGCCAGCCCGGCGAACGCGACACAGGCCGTCAGCGCGGCCAGCAGCCCGGCCGCCAGCTCCCGTCCCCGGCCGCCCACCAGGACCGCGGACATCTCCCGCTGCCGGTCCGGTTCGGTGTCGAGCAGGCTCCGCGCCGCCCACGCCAGAAACGGGACGATCAGCGCCGCCGACCCCGCCAGGACGTCGGCCTCCTTCCCGGCGGGCGCCCGGGCCGCGTACAGGATGGCCAGCGCCGCCAGAATCCCCAGCAGCGCCTGATACACCCGGTGCGACCGGACATAGGCCGCGACCCGGAACACGGCCAGCGCGATCACCGGCTCTCCTCCGTGCTCATCAGCCGGGCCTGATACCCCTCCGCGCGCACCCTCTCCAGAAAGCCCCCCACCTCGCCGACCGGCACGATCACCTCCACGGCGACCTCGCCCGCTTCGGCGGCATCGCCGGTTTCTGTGAGGCGGCCGTTCGTCAAGGTCCAGTGGCGCAGGGACGGGAGGTCGCGGAGGCCGCCCTGATGGTCGCTGACCACGACGATGGTGCCGCGCGCCGACAGTTCGGCGACGATCGGGGGCAGTTCGCCGCGGGTGCCGGTGTCCAGGCCGGCGAAGGGCTCGTCCAGGAGGAGCAGCCCGGGGTCCGCCATCAGCGCCTGCGCCAGGCCGACCTTGTGGGCGCTGCCCTTGGACAGCTCCGGCAGCCGCACCCCCAGAAGGTGCTCCATGTTCAGCCGCTCCGCCCACGGCCGCCAGCGCCCGCCGCACACCCGCGCCAGGTGGTCCAGATAGGCCGCCACGGTGAACGGCTGCTCGGCCGGGAACCGGTCGGGGGCCAGCCCGACGATCGCGGGCCGGCCGGTGATGGTGCCGCTCGTCGGCCTGAGCAGTCCGGCGAGCAGGCGCAGCAGCGTGGACTTGCCCGCGCCGTTGACCCCGGAGAGCTCGACCACGTCACCGGGGGACAACTGGGCGTCGATCTCCCGTATGACGGATCTATCACGTCTTCGGTACCGGAACGCCACCTTGGTCAGGATCATGGTGGTGTTTACCGTACAAGTCGTGTCGCATGGCCGGGGTAAAGGTTCGCACCGACCGCCCGGCAGAATTCCGAAGGAGTGAGCTTGAACCGCTTTCCGCGCGTCATGGGTCTGCGTTCAGGCTATGAACCCGCCGAAGTGGACGCACTGATCGAGCGCATCGAGGCCACGCTGGGCAGAGGGCCGCTCGACCTGGAGCCCGTCACCGTCGACGAGGTGCGCGGGGCCACGTTCACGTCCCGGCGCGGCGGCTATCAGGAGACGGCCGTGGACTTCGCGCTGGAGGCGTTCGTGGTGGCGCTGGAGGCGACGGCCAAGCGGCCGGTCCGGCTGGCCCTGGCCGAACCCACCGGCGAGATGCTGCGCGAGCAGTGGTTCGAGAGCCAGGCGGCCCGCGTGGAGCGGGTGGCGTTCCGGTCGGCCCGCCTGGGCTCCGGCTACCACGAGGACGAGGTCGACGGGTTCCTCGACCGGATCGTGGCCACCCTCCGCGGCACGACGCAGTATCCGGTGACGCCGCAGGAGGTGCGCGAGGTCACGTTCGCCACCGTCATGCTCCGGCCGGGGTATCTGATCGCCGATGTCGACGCGTTCCTCGCGGGCATCGCCGAGGTGCTGGAGCAGCGGAACTAGCCGCGCAGGCAGGACTCCAGGTTCGCCAGCGCCCGGTCGATCTCGGCGGGCCCGTCCATGCCGGGGGTGCGGGCCCACTCCAGCCACACCATCGCCACGACCCCGAAGACCGCGCCGATGGCGTCGCGTACGCCCGGATCGTCCGGGGCGAGCCCGGCCCGGTCGGCCACCAGGGCGCGGACCTCGCGGATGAGGTCGGGGCTGCGGCGCAGGTTGGCCACCAGCAGCTCGGGCACGGTGGCCGCGAACACCTCCCGCTCGTGGCCGGCGGCGATCTCCTCGGCGGACAGGCTGGCGAACGCCGCACGGAACGCGCCGCGCAGCACGGTGACCGGACGCCCCGGGGGCTGCTCGGCCAGCGCCTCGACGAGCGGGGGGAAGCGGTCGAGCCTGACCAGGTCCTCCTTCGCCGGGAAGTAGCGGAAGAACGTGGCGGGGGAGATCTCGGCGGCCTCGGCGATCTGCTCGACGGTGGTGGCGTGGTAGCCGCGCTCGCGGAAGAGCCGGAACGCCTCGCGCAGGATCGCCTCTCTGGTCTTCGCCTTCTTGCGCTCACGCAGCCCGCCGTTCATGCGGCGGATTTTAGCGTACGGTCAATTGATGGTTTACTCTCATCTGAGAGTCAACTATCAGAATTGGGGGGCGCGATGAACGAGGTGAACGGCCTGCACCACGTCGGCCACGTCGTGCGGGACCTGGGCCAGGCGATGGAGACCTACCGGCGGCTCGGCTTCACCGTCGCGCCACCCGCGTATCCCGTGCTCCCGGGCGTCTCCGAGGAGGCGGTCGCCGTGGCCAACGCCCATGTGTACTTCTCCGACGGCTTCGTCGAACTGGTGGCCGTCCTGGACGCGAACCACCCGCCGGTGGAGGCCCGCCCGTTCCCGCTGCGGGTGCCGGACGATCGGCTACCCGGACTGGCGGCGGCCATCCGCGCCACCGTCGAGAACATCCGGTCCTTCGCCGACCGGTTCGAGGGCGTCCACATCATGATCGCCGATACGTCCGGCATCGACGGTGTCGCGTCGCGGCTGACCGCTTCCGGTGTCCCTCACGGCGGTGTGCACGCCATCCAGCGCCCCGTCCAGACCGAGGCGGGGACCCTCATGGAGCCCGCCCGCTACCTGGAGATCTCCGCCCCGGACCTGCCCCTGGGCCGCGTCCCGGAAGGCAGGATCGGCTTCGCCCAGAACGCCACCGCACCCGCTGACCGTCCGGCCGACCACAGCCACCCCAACGGTGCGATCAGGCTGGTCGAGTGCGTGCTCTGTGTCGATGACGCGTCCCTGCCCGAGGTGACCCGGCGTTACGGCACGTACTTCGGGCAGGAGCCCGCGGTGGCCGGGCAGGTGGCGCGGTTCGGGCGGGCCGGGGTGACGGTGGTGGGCGCGTCGGCGCTCGGCGGTCTCCTGCCGGGGGAGCGGGCTGCCGGGTCTCCGGCGTTCGTCGCGTACGGGGTTTCTGTACGTGAACTCGCCGCCACCGAGCGGCTGCTGCGCGGCAACGACGTCCCGGTCACCAGGACCGGGCCGGACGAGTTGTTCGTGGCCGCGCTGGGCACCGCGGTCGTGTTCCGGCAAGAAGGACTCAGGCGGGAGCGCGGGGGCGGCCTTCGCTGAAGTCCTCCCGGTTCAGCAGGGTCACGATGACCGACACCACCGGTGAGGCCAGGAAAGCGCCCGCGATGCCGAAGACCAGGCTGCCGACCGCGATCGCGATGAGGATCACCGGCCCCGGCAGGTCCAGCGCCTTGCCGTAGATCTGCGGCGCCAGCACATGACCCTCGATCTGCTGCACCAGCACGGTGACCCCGACCACGATGAGCGCGATCAGCCAGCCCTTCGCCACGAACGCCACCACCGCCGCCAGCAGCCCGGCCGTGAACGCGCCCACGATCGGCAGGAACGCCCCGATCCAGGTCAGCACCGCCAGCGGCACCGCGATCGGCACCCCGAGAATCCACAGCGCCATCCCGATGAAGAACGCGTCCACCGCGCCCACCAGAGCCACCCCGCGGATGTAACGGCCGATGACGCCGAACGCGATCGGCCCGGCCGTCCGCAGCCGGCGTCTCGCGCCGGGCGGGAACAGGCCGGTCAGCCAGCGGTACAGCCGGTCGCCGCCGTGCACGAAGTAGATCCCCAGGATGACCGCCAGCACGGCCCCGACGATGATCTCGGTCGCGGTGCGTACCCCGGCCACCGCGCCCGTGGTGAGCTGCTGCTGGCGTTCCTCCGCCCACTGCCTGCCCTGTTCGAGCAGGTCCTGGAAGTCCAGGCCGAACTGGGCGGCCAGGGCGTGCAGCTGCCCCAGGATCGTGCCCACGCTGGCCCGCAGCTCGGCCAGGCCGCTGATGGTGGGCGGCACCAGCAGCGCGAACAGCCCCGCCGCCAGCAGCAGGCCGCCCACGAACGTGACCGTGGTGGCGAGCGCCCTGCCCACCCCGCGCCGCATCAGCCACCGCGTCGGCGGCAGCAGCAGCGCCGCCACGAACAGGCCCAGGATGATCGACAGGACCACGGTGCCGACATGGGTCAGGCAGTAGAGCACCACCGCGACGATGCCCACCCAGCCCAGCACGCGCCATGGGTCCATCGTCGCCTCCCCCGAGATCCCCCCCGGACAGTGGCTTTCCCCGGCGCGACGACGACAACCCTGCACGTCACAGCGCTTGTAGCCGTCACGGACGACTCACCCGCCTGGTGGATGAGGTGCCCGGTCGGACGGAGGTCGCGGGCTGGGTTGGGTTGTCCGCCAGGCGGGGGGAGGGCGTGTCCCGTCGGACGGGGGTTTCCGGGCGGATGGGGTGCCCGGCCGGGTGAGCTTTCTGGGTGGACGGGTGTCCGGCCGGGCGGAGGTTCCGGGCGTGGGGGTCAACTGGTTGGTGGGGTCAGGCGGCGGTGCTGGGTCTTCTTTGCTGCCTCGTACGTGCTTCTGGCCGTGTGGCCCGGGTCGGTGGTGGAGACCTCGGCGACCGGGACGTCCCACCAGGCCTCCGAGGACGGGCCGTCGATGGCCGGGTCGGTGCGTACGTACACGACTGTGACGCCGCTGGAGGCGCGGGCGGTGTCGAGCGCCTTGCGGAGCTCGTCCGCGGAGCCGGGGCGGAGCACCGTGGCGCCGAGGCTGGCCGCGTTGGCGGCCAGGTCCACCGGCAGCGGCCCGCCGTCGTAGCGGCCCGCGCCGCGGTAGCGGTACGCGGTGCCCAGCCGTTCGGCGCCGACGCTCTCCGACAGGCGGCCGATGGAGGCGAAGCCGGCGTTGTCCACCAGCACCACCGTCAGCTTGACCCCTTCGGCGACGGCCGTGACGAGCTCCTGCGCCATCATGAGGTACGAGCCGTCGCCGACCATGACGAAGACCTCGCGCTCGGGGGCGGCCAGCTTGACCCCGAGCCCGCCGGCGATCTCGTAGCCCATGCACGAGTAGCCGTACTCGACGTGGTAGCTCCCCGGCCCGCTGGGCCGCCAGAGTTTGTGCAGGTCGCCGGGCATGGATCCGGCCGCGCAGACGATCACGCCGTCGTCGCCCGCCGCCGCGTTCACCGCGCCGATCACGGCGGGCTGCGGCAGCGGGTCGCCGTCCTGGGCGTACGCGGCGTCGACGACGGCGTCCCACTCCCGTGACAGGGCGGTGGCGCGGGCCCGGTAGTCCTCGCCGGTGGCCCAGCCCGCGCAGGCCGCCGCCAGCTCCGCGAGCCCTTCGCGGGCGTCGGCGACGAGCTGCAGCCCGGACATCTTGGCGGCGTCGAAGCCGGTGATGTTCAGGTTGACGAACCTCGCCTCCGGCGCGAACAGCGAGTGGGAGGCGGTGGTGAAGTCGCTGTAGCGGGTGCCGATCCCGATGACCAGGTCGGCCTCGCGGGCCAGCGCGTTGGCGGCGGTGGTGCCGGTGGCGCCGATCGCGCCCATCGCCATCGGGTGCCCGTGCGGCAGCGCGCCCTTGCCCGCCTGGGTCTCGGCGACCGGGACGCCGAACGTCTCGGCGAACGCCCGCAGCTCCCCGGCGGCCTCGCTGTAGATGACCCCGCCGCCCGCCACGATCAGCGGCCGGGACGCGGTCTTGATCAGCTCGGCGGCCCGGGCCAGCGCGGCGCGTTCGGGCCGGGGCCGGGGGATGTGCCAGACGCGCCGGGCGAACAGCTCCTCCGGCCAGTCGGCGGCCTCCGCCTGCACGTCCTGCGGCAGCGCCAGCGTCACCGCGCCCGTCTCCGCCGGGTCGGCCAGCACCCGCATGGCCGCCAGCAGAGCGGACGGCAGCTGCTCGGGCCGGTTGATCCGGTCCCAGAAGCGGGAGACCGGCTTGAGGCAGTCGTTGACGGAGACGTCGTACGAGCGAGGGTCCTCGAGTTCCTGCAGCACGGGACTGGCCACCCGGGTGGAGAAGAGGTCTCCGGGCAGCAGCAGCACCGGCACCCGGTTGATGGTGGCGGCGGCCGCGCCGGTGACCATGTTCGTCGCGCCGGGGCCGATCGAGGTGGTGCAGGCCAGCGTGGACAGCCGGTTGCGGGCCCGGGCGTACGCGGCGGCGGTGTGCACCATCGCCTGCTCGTTGCGGCTGAGGTAGTAGGGCAGGCCGTCGGAGGCGGCCAGCGCCTGGCCGAGCCCGGCCACATTGCCGTGGCCGAAGATGCCGAAGACGCCGCCGAACATCCGGTGCTCGACGCCGTCGCGCTCGGTGTGCTGGGCGGTGAGGAAACGTACCACCGCCTGGGCCACGGTCAATCTCGCTGGCAGCTTCACGGGGTCCTCCCGAAGGGCAGCCTGGAATCGATCGCCTGGCCCTGCCAGGAGGCGCGGATCCAGGCGTGGCGCGGGTCGTCGCAGAACGCCATGGACCGCTCCTCGGCGGGACCGGCCAGCACGTTCAGGTAGTAGAGGTCGTACCCGGGCGCGGCCATGGACGGGCCGTGATAGCCGTACGGGACGAGCACCACGTCGCCGGAGCCCACCTCGGCCAGGGTGTCGATCCGGCCCCGCTCGGAGGAGTAGACGCGCTGGTAGCCGAAGCCCTGGTCGGCCACCTCGAAGTAGTAGATCTCCTCCAGCACGGCCTCGCCCGGGTTCGGCGTGTCGTGCTTGTGGGGCGGATAGGACGACCAGTTGCCGCCGGGGGTGAGGACTTCGACGGCGACCAGCTTGTCGCAGTCGAAGGCGCCGGGGGCGGCGAAGTTGTGCACCTGGCGGCTGGCCTGCCCGGCGCCGCGCAGCTCCACCGGCACCGCCGAGGCGGGCACATGGCGCGGCTCCAGTCGGCGGGTGGCGCGCGCGGACGGCAGCGCGATCCGGCCTGTCCCCGTCAGCGTCACCTGCGCAGAAATCGGGATATAGGCGAAATCGGAGGGTCCGTCGAACACCGACGGCCGCCCGGCCAGCTCGAACACCCGTTCCCCGCCCCCGTCCGGGGCGACCGTGACCACGCAGGAACCCGCCAGCGGCAGGACGATCATCTCCTCCCCGCCCGTGCCGAACGACACCGGCGCGCCCGCAAGGTCTGCCACCCGCAGCCCCGAGTAGTCCCACCCGGCCAGCGAGGGCGTGATCTCCACGGCCCACGGCTCGTTCGCTGCCTTGCCGTACGGAAAGAATGTCATTCTTCAGCCTCTCGAACCAGTGCGGCGGCGCCGTCCACGGCCGTGGCGACGTCGTCGTCCGGAGGGTAGAGCAGCGCGCGCCCGACGACGAGCCCCCGCACGCCGGGCAGGCGCAGCGCGCGCCCCCACCCGGCGAAGGCGGCCGCGGCGTCCGGCGGGTCGCCGCCGAGCAGCAGCGCCGGCAGCGTGGTGGCGGCCATGACCCGCTCCATCTCGGCCACGGCCGGGATCTTCAGCCAGGTGTAGGCGGAGGTGACGCCGAGCGCCTGGGCGACGCTGATGGCGCGGATCACCGCGTCGGGGGACAGGTCGTTGCGGACCGTCCCGTTCTCGGCGCGGGTCGTCCAGAACGGCTCCACCATCGCCACGAGCCGCCGCCGGGCCAGGTCGGTGACGGCGCGGGCGCAGGACTCCAGGGTGGCGACGCTGGCCCGGTCCGACGGGTCGATCCGGCACAGCATCTTGCCGCCGTCGAGGCGCATCTCGTCGATCGCGGCCGCGTCGTACCCGGTGAACCGGTCGTCCAGCTCGAACACCGAGCCCTGCAGGCCGCCCCGGTTCATCGAGCCGAACGCCAGCTTGTCCTCCAGCGCGCCGAGCAGCAGCAGGTCCTCCAGCACGTCGGGGGAGGCCAGGATGCCGTCCACGCCCGGGCGGGCCAGCGCGACCCGGAGCCGGTCGAGCAGGTCCGTCCGGCTGGCCATGGCGAGCGGCCGGTCGCGCACCGCCAGCGCACCCCGCGCCGGGTGGTCGGCGGCGATGATCAGCAGGCGTCCGCCTTCACTGGGCAGCTCCCGGCGTCGCCGGCGGGCCGCCGCCTGGGTGATCTCCGCGGGGCTGGTGGCGCGGATGTGGGTCAGCCGCTCGTACGGAGCGGTCCCGGGCAGCGTGACGTCGCTCAACGACGCACCTCGCTCCCGGAGTCAGCGTGGGAGTCGGTCCCGGCGGTTCCGGGGGCGGGTTCTCCGGTTTTCAGGAGGGTGAGGACCTCGTCGGTGGTGGGCATCGCGTCGGCGCAGGCCAGGCGCGCCGCTACGTGGGCGCCCGCCGCGTTGGCGAAGCGCACCGTACGATCGAGCGGCCAGCCGCGCACCAGCCCGAGGCAGAGCGCGCCCCCGAAGGCGTCTCCGGCGCCGAGCCCGTTGACCACCTCGACCCGGACCGGCTCGGCCACCACGTGCTCGTCCTTGGTGCGGGCCAGCACCCCGTCGGGGCCCAGCTTCACGACGGCCACCTCCATCCCGGCGTCGAGCAGCGCCTGGGCCGCCGCCTCCGGGTCGCGGGTGCCGACCGCGATCTCCACCTCGTCCAGGTTGCCGACGGCCACGCTTGCGTGGGGCAGCGCGCTCCGGTAGGCGCGCTCGGCGGCCTCCCGCGATTCCCACAGCATCGGCCGGTAGTCCAGGTCGAAGACCGTCCACCCGGAGGTCCGCGCATCCAGGGCCGCGGCGTGCGCCGAGAAGGAGGGCTCCTGGCTCAGGCCGGTCCCGGTGAACCAGAAGACCCGCGCCTGGCGGATCGCGTCCAGATCCAGCGAGGCGGGGGTGATGCGCAGGTCAGGCGGGTGCTCGCCGCGGTAGAAGTAGATCGGGAAGCGGTCGGGCGGGAAGATCTCGCAGAACGTGACCGGCGTGGGCGGCCCTTCGACCGTCTCCACGAAGACGTCGTCGACGCCGAATCCGCGGATCGCCTGGCGTACCCACTCTCCGAAGGGGTCGGCCCCGACGGCGGTGACCACGGCGGGGCGCAGGCCGTGCCGGGCCGCGGCGACCGCGACGTTGGTCGGGCTGCCGCCGAGGAACTTGCCGAAGGTCTCGACGTGGATCAGGCTCACACCGGTCTGCAGCGGATAGATGTCGACGCCGCAGCGTCCCATCGTGATCAGGTCGAACAACGCACCTCCAGAGCCGGAGCTTCAGACACTATGGCATATTGTCATGACATATGGATGTCCGCTATGTTCTCCGTGTGCCCATCGTCGAACTCCGAAGGGCCCAGCGGGCACGCGTCCGGATTCAGCCAGGACTTTACGTCATATACATGTCATGACATATTGGCCGTGACTTCCTCCCCTTTATGGACGTGTCGGAGGGTTTGCATAATGGTGCGGAACAGGTCGAGGGGCGTGGTCGCGGTGCTGGCCGCCGGCGCGCTGGCACTGGCCGGGTGCGGCCAGTCGTCCGGCGACGGCGGTGAAGACGGCGCCATCGAGCTCACGATCACCCAGAACGCCATCGCAGGCGGCAAGAACGCCGCGGCGGCCGACCACATCGCCAACTGGGTGATCCCCAAGTTCGAGGAGGCCCAGAAGGCCCAAGGGAAGAACGTCACGGTCAAGTTCATCCCCAGCGGCGTCGACGACGAGCAGTACAAGACCAAGCTCTCCCTCGACCTGAAGTCGGGCAAGGGCGCCGACGTGATGGACATCGACGGCATCTGGGCCGGGGAGTTCGCCGAGGCGGGCTACATCAAGCCGCTCTCGGAGGTCGCCGGCCCCGAGGCGGACAGCTGGGAAGGCTGGCAGCAGATCCCCGAGGCCGTGCAGGGCCTGGCCACCTACAACGGCCAGAAGTACGCCCTGCCCATCGGCACCGACGGCCGCGTCCTCTACTTCAACAAGACCCTCTTCGCCAAGGCGGGACTGCCCGCCGACTGGCAGCCGGCGAGCTGGCAGGAGATCCTCGATGCGGGCGAGAAGCTCAAGGCCTCCGGCGTGCAGGTGCCGATCCAGATCAACGCCGGCACCGCGATGGGCGAGGCCACCACCATGCAGGGCGTGCTCCCGCTGCTGGCCGGCGCGGGCGGCGAGGTCCAGCAGGACGGCAAGTGGACCGGCGCCTCGCAGCCGCTCAAGGACGTGCTCGGCCTCTACCAGAAGATCTACGGCGGCAGCGGTCTCGGCGACCCCAGGCTCCAGCAGGAGGCCAAGGGCCGCGACAAGTCGTTCCAGCAGTTCGCCGAGGGCAAGGTCGGCATCCTCCTGGAGGGCGACTACTTCTGGCGCGGCGTGGTCAACCCCAAGACCGGCATCGCCCCGATGGCCGACCGCGAGGAGGTCGTCGGCTACGCCAAGATCCCCGCGATCGAGCCCGGCAAGGGCATCCGCGGCCAGGACTTCGTCAGCATGTCGGGCGGCGCGCTGCGCACGCTCAACCCCAACAGCAAGCACCCGAAGGAAGCCTTCGAGCTGCTGGCCTTCACCCTGTCGGCGGAGGCGCTGAAGGAGGAGACCAAGGACGGCAACGTCCGCATCACCCCGCGCAACGACGTCAACAAGGAGATCCTCTCCGGCGAGCCGCTGCTGAGCTACATCTCGGAGGAGGTCCTCCCGCTGACGGCCTACCGGCCGCCGGTGGCGGTCTACCCGCAGGTGTCGGTCGCGCTGCAGGAGGCCACGGCCGCGGTCGTCGGCGGCACGGCGGCCGACCAGGCGGCGGCCGAGTACCAGCAGAAGCTCGAAGGAATCGTCGGTGGCGCTGACAACGTCGCCTCCTGATCCGAAGGCCCTCGACGCGGCGCCCGCCCGCGGCTACAGCTCCGACGCCGCGGGCCTGGGCAGGCTGCGGGCGGGGGCCTTCGTGGCGCCCGCCCTGGCGCTCATCGCGGTCTTCCTGGTCTTCCCCGCGCTCTGGGTCATCTACCTGGGGCTGATGAACTACCGGCTGACCGGGATCGCGGCGGCCGAACCGGGCTTCGTCGGCCTGGACAACTACCTCAAGGCGCTGTCCGACCCGGGGTTCTGGAACTCGACGGTGCTGACCTTCCAGTTCGTGCTGGGGTCGGCCGTCATCGGGCAGGCGGTGCTCGGCTTCACCCTGGCCTGGCTGATGCGCAACCGCCGCGGCACGCTCAAGAGCGTCGTCGAGGGCATCGTCATCCTGGCCTGGATCCTGCCGAGCGCCGTCGTGGCGTTCCTCTGGGTGGCGCTGCTGGACCGCGACAGCGGCACGCTCAACGCGCTGCTCGGCATCCCGGGCTTCGCCTGGCTGCTCGACTACCCGATGCTGTCGATCATCGTTTTCAACACCTGGCGCGGCACCGCGTTCTCCATGATGCTGTACGGGGCCGCGCTCGGGAACGTGCCGCCCTCGCACCTGGAGAGCGCGAGGCTGGCCGGGGCGTCCGGCTTACAGCAACTGCGCGACGTGGTCTTCCCGCACATCCGCGGCCACATCCTGACGAACCTGCTGCTGATCAGCCTGTGGACGTTCAACGACTTCGGCCCGTTCCTGCTCACCGCGGGCGGCCCGGAGAACAAGACCGAGATCCTGGCCGTGTACGTCTACAAGACCGCGCTGCAGGCCGGCGACCTGGGATACGGCGCCGCCATCTCCACGATCATCCTCCTCATCAACCTGGTCGTGGCGATCTTCTACCTGCGGCTGCTCAGGAGCCGGAAATGACGCGGTTCGTCGTCGGCCGGATCGGCTTCTACACGCTGATCGCGCTGCTGCTGGCCTTCTTCACGATCCCGCTGCTCTGGCTGGCCTCCGCGCCGTTCACCTCGAACCCCACCTACGAGGTCCGGATGCCGGACTTCACCTGGGAGAACTTCGAGATCATCCTGGCGCATCCGTACGCGCTCGGCTCGCTCGTCAACTCGCTGATCCTGGCGATCGGCAGCGCGATCCTGGTGGTGGTGCTGTCGGCGCTGGCGGCGTACGCGCTGAGCCGGGTGCGGCTGCCGGGCCGCGACGCGCTGCTCTACGCCCTGCTGCTGCTCTCGTCGATCATCACCGGCACGGCGGCGATGGTGCCGCTGTTCCAGCTCGCCATCGAGCTCGGCCTGATCGACTCGCACACCGGCCTGATCCTGATCATGACCGGCGGCCTGCTGCCCGCCGCGATCTTCATGATCAAGGACTTCATGGACACGACGCCGAAGTCGTACGAGGAGTCGGCGCGGGTCTTCGGCGCCTCCCCGCTGCAGATCGTCCGCCACGTGGTCGTGCCCGTGGTGCGGCCCGGCCTGGCCACCATCGCGGTGTGGACCATCGCCAACGTGTGGGGCAACTTCCTCATGCCGTACCTGCTGCTCAGCGACGTCGAGAAGCAGCCCGCCGCGGTGATCATGTACACCCTCTACACCGAGGGCGGCCAGGCCAACCTGAAGGTGCTGTCCACCTTCGGTCTGCTCTACTCGGTCCCCGTGGTGCTCATGTACCTGTTCGTCAGCAAGAAGTACGGCTTCCGCTTCCACGGAGGGATCAAGCGCTAAATGGCCGCTATCGAACTTCGGGGCCTGACCAAGGTCTATCCCGGCGGAGTGAAGGCCCTCGACTCGCTGGACCTGACGATCCCCGACGGCGAGTTCTTCGCCCTGCTCGGTCCCTCCGGCTGCGGGAAGACGACGTTACTCCGTACGATCGCGGGCCTGGAGACGGCGACCGCCGGTGCGGTCGTCATCGGCGGCCGGGACGTGACGAACGTGCAGCCGGGCGGCCGCGACGTCGCGATGGTCTTCCAGGACTACGCGCTCTTCCCGCACATGGACGTCACCGACAACATCGCCTACCCCCTCAAGATCAAGAAGGTCGGCAGGGCCGACCGGCGGGCCAAGGCCGGGGAAGTGGCCGCCCGGCTGGGCCTGGAGCAGCTGATGGACCGGCGGCCCGGCCAGCTGTCCGGCGGGCAGCAGCAGCGGGTCGCGCTGGCCCGGGTGATGGCCACGCAGGCGCAGGCGTTCCTCTTCGACGAGCCGCTGTCCAACCTGGACGCCCGGCTCCGCCTGGAGGCCCGCACGTTCCTCAAGAAGCTCCAGCGCGAGCTGGGGGTCACCACCGTGTTCGTCACCCACGACCAGGCCGAGGCGCTGGCGATGGCCGACCGGATGGCGATCATGGAGGCCGGGCTGATCCGCCAGATCGGCACCCCCTCGGAGGTGTTCCAGCGGCCCGCCAACACGTTCGTCGCAGGGTTCATCGGCTCGACGCCGATGAACCTGCTGGACGCCGTCGCCAGGGGTGACACGCTGGAGGTGGCCGGGTGCAAGGTGCCCGTCCCCGCCTCGGCAGAAGGACTCCTGGCCGATGGGGAGAAGCTGGTGTACGGGGTGCGCCCGGAATACATGACCTACCGGGACGGGACCGTCGAAGGCGGGCTGACCGGCGGGGTGGCCATCCTGGAGAACCTCGGAGCCTCCCACCTGGTGACCCTCGACGTCGGCGGCGTCTCCGTGCAGGCTGTGGTACCCGAGGGACAGGAGCCCGCGCTGGGCGAGCAGGGCACCGTACTGCCACGGCACGACCGCGCCCTGGTCTACCGAGACGGAGAGCTGGTGGCGGCATGACCGTGATCAGAGGCCAGTGGAGCCTGGACGACCGGCTGGAGCGCATGCTGCGGGAGGTGCCGTTCGAGGTGCCGCCGGGCACCGCCGCCGTCACCGTCCGGCTGTCGTACGACCGTTCCCAGGGCGTGCTCGACCTGGGCTGCGCCGGGCCGGGCGGCTTCCGCGGCTGGTCCGGCGGGGCCCGCGACGAGTACACCATCACCCCCGGCTGGGCCACGCCCGGCTACCTGCCCGGCGAGCCCGAACCCGGCGAGTGGCAGGTCTGGCTGCGGCTGCACCGGATCCCGCCGCGGGGTCTCGACTACACGCTGGAGATCCGTACCGAGACCACGGCGCCCGCGCCGCCGCCGGAGGAGGCCGGGCCGGCGCACGGCGAGCGGCCGCCGCGGCGCGACATCCCCGACGTGGACGGCCTGCGGTGGTTCGCGGGCGACTTCCACTCCCACACCGTGCACAGCGACGGCCAGCTCACCGTCGCCGAGCTGGCCGAGCTGGCGCGCGGGCGCGGCCTGGACTTCCTGGCCGTCACCGACCACAACACCGTCAGCCACCACCCCGAGCTGGGCAAGACCGACCGGGGCATCACGCTGCTGCCCGGCCAGGAGGTCACCACCGACCGGGGGCACGCCAACGTCTTCGGCGACGTCGGCTGGGTCGACTTCCGCGAGCCGGTCGACTCCTGGGTGGCGCACGCCGAGCGCGAGGGCGGCCTGATCTCGATCAACCATCCGCTCGGCGGCGACTGCGCCTGGCTGCAGCCGGTCACCCGCCGGCCCCGGATCGCCGAGGTGTGGCACTCCGGCTGGTGGGACCGGCGCTGGGGCGCCCCGCTGGCCTGGGCCGACGCCTGGCATCCGGACCTGGTGGCGATCGGCGGCAGCGACTTCCACCGGCCCGGCGCCGACGGCCTGCCCGGCTCGCCGACCACCTGGGTCCTGGCCGAGGACACCGGCGCGGTGCTCGCCGCCGTCGCCGAAGGCCGCACCGCCGTCTCGGCCGAGCCCGACGCGCCCCTGCTGCTGCGCCTGGGCGACGAACTGCTCGCCCTGGACGCCGACGGCCTCATCCTGGTCCGGCCGGACGGCGAGCGCCTGGTCGTCCGCGGCGACCGGGTGCTGCTGCCCGCCGCCGAAGGACGGCACCGCCTGGAAACCCACGAGAACGAGGTGATGGCGCTATGCGCCTGATCAGTGTCGCCAACGCCCCGGTGAGCTTCGGCGTGTTCGAACTGAGCGACGCGCCGCCGCCCCTGACCTCCGCCGAGATGGTCTCCGCGATCGCCGCCGCCGGGTACGAGGGCATCGACCTCGGCCCCCTCGGCTACCTGGGCACCAAGGACGACCTGGCGGAAAGGCTCGGCGGGCTGCTGCTCGCCGGCGGCTGGGCCGACCTGCGCTTCGCCGACGCCGGCGCGTTCGAGAAAGGGCTGGCCGCCCTGGACGCCACCCTGGAGGTGTTCGCGAAAGCCCCGCCCGCCCCCGATCACCTGAAGCCCCGGCCCACCCTCGGCTGCTCCGGCACGCCCGCCCGTTTCGCCCGCCCCGGCGGGAACGCTCCAGGTCTGGAGCCCGGAGAGTGGCCCGGTTACGCCGCCCGCGTCCAGCAGGCGGCCGACCGCTGCCGCGACGCCGGCTTCGAACCCGCCTTCCACCACCACCTCGGCACCTACGTCGAGACCCCCGAGGACGTGGAGCGGCTGCTGGAGCTGACCGACGTCCAGCTCTGCCTCGACACCGGCCACCTGCTGCTCGCCGGGGGAGACCCGGTCACCGCGCTGCGCGACTGGGCCGGCCGCGTCGGCCACGTGCACGTCAAGGACGGCGACCGCGCCATCCTGGCCCGGGCCCTGGCCGACGGCGTGGACCTGCGCGAACTCATGGGCCGCGGCGGCTTCGCCCCGCTCGGCGAGGGCGAGCTGGACCTGCCCGGCGTGGTACGGGCGCTGGACGAGATCGGCTACACCGGCTGGGTGATCATCGAGCAGGACACCCTGCCCGGAAGGCGGTCAGTTGCCCAGAACATCGCCGATCAAGCCGTCAACCGCGAGAAGCTACGGGAACTCGGACTCTGACGCCCCTCTGGAGGAGCTGGTCTTGAAGATCGCCCTTGTCGGGTGCGGCGCCGTCACACAGGCGGTGTACGCTCCGCTGCTGTCGCGCCGCCGCGACCTGTTCGAGGTGACGGCCGTCTGCGACCTGTCGCGGACGCTGGCCGACGCCGCCGGCGACCGCCTGGGCGCGCCCGGCCGCCACACCTCCGTCGACGAGATGCTGGACGCGGGCGGTTTCGAGGCCATGCTCGTGCTCGCCTCCGGCTCCCACGGTGACACCGTGCGGCGGGCGCTCGCCGCCGGCCACGCCGTGCTCTGCGAGAAACCGCTCGCGCTGACCCGCGCCGAGGTGGCCGCGCTGCCCGAGGGTCGGCTGATGGTCGGCTACATGAAGCAGTACGACCCGGCCGTGCGCCGGGCCGAGGCGCTGCTGGCCGAGCTGGGCGGGCCGGAGCGGATCAGGTCCGTCGAGGTGACCGTGCTGCACCCGAGCGGGGAGTCGCAGCTCGCCTTCGCCCACCTCGCCCAGGCCCGCGACGTGCCCGCCGACCTGCTCGCCGCGCTCCGCGCCCGCGAGGACGCGCTGGTGTCGCGGGCGCTCGGCGAGGACGCCCCCGCGCCGGTCCGCGACCTGTACGCGATCACGCTCGGCTCCGTCTGCCACGACCTGTCGCTGCTGCGCCGCTTCACCGGCTCGCCGGCGGAGATCTCGCACGTCGAGACCTGGGGGGACGCGCCCGGGTCCGTGGAGATCTCCGGGCGGCTCCCGGCCGCCGGGCGGTTCGCGATCCGGTGGCACTACCTGGAGGACTATCCCGCGTACCGGGAGACCGTGGCCGTCCACCACGACGCCGGCACGCTGGAGCTGGTCTTCCCGTCGCCCTACCTGCTGAACGCGCCCACCGTGCTCACCGTCGTGTCCGGCGGCGAGAGCCGGGCCGAGTGGCGCGACGTGACCGAGGCGTTCGAGGCGCAGCTGGCCGCCTTCCACGCCTTCGTCACCGGCGGCACGCCGCCGCTCACCGACCGGGCCGGCGCGCTGGAGGACATCGTCACCGCCCAGCGCGTGGCCGCCCGCTACGCCGTACAGCATGACCTGCCTATCGGAGGGGAAGCAGCGTGACCGCCGAGCCGACCGCGACGACGGGGAAGATCGTCGTCGTCCCGCACACCCACTGGGACCGGGAGTGGTACGAGCCGTTCCAGCGTTTCCGGCTGCGGCTGGTGGCGCTCATGGACGAGGTGCTCGACACCATGGAGCGCGAGCCCGGCTACCACTTCACCCTCGACGGGCAGCTCGCCTGCGTGGACGACTACCTGGAGGTGCGGCCGGAGAACCGCGACCGGGTGGCCGCCCTGGTCGAGTCCGGCCGGCTCGCGGTCGGGCCGTGGCAGATCCTGCTCGACGAGTTCCTCTGCTCGGGCGAGAACATCGTGCGCAACCTGGAGCTGGGCATGGCCAGGGCCGACAAGCTGGGCGGCGCCATGCCGGTCGGCTACCTGCCCGATATGTTCGGCCACACCGCGCAGATGCCGCAGATCCTGCGCCGGGCCGGGCTGGAGCACGCCTGCGTGTACCGGGGCGTGCCGTGGTCGGTGACCACCGACGCGTTCGCCTGGGTCGCCCCCGACGGCACCGCGATCCGTACCCAGTACCTGCCCGCGGGCGGGTACGGCAACGGCGCCCACCTGTTCGAGCACCCGGACCGGCTGGCCGAGCGCGGCGCCGCGTTCGTGGAGACGATGCGCCGCTGGCACGGCCCCGACGGGGAGCTGCTGGCCATGTACGGCACCGACCACTCGGCCCCGGTGCGCGGCCTGCCCGGGATGGTGGCCGGGCTCGGCGCCCGGATGGACACCCTCTCCGGCTACCTGGCCGACCAGCCGCCCGGCGTGGACGGGCTGCCCCGGGTGGCGGGCGAGCTGCGGTCGCACGCGCGGGCCAACATCCTGCCCGGCGTCATCTCCGTGCGCCCGGCGCTGAAGCAGGCGATGGGCCGGGCGGAGCGGATGGTCGAGCGGTACGCCGAGCCGCTGGCCGCGCTCTGGGGCGCCGAGTGGCCCGGCCGGTTCCTCGACATGGCCTGGTGGCGGCTGGTCGACGCCAGCGGCCACGACTCGGTGACCGGCTGCGGCGTGGACGAGACCGCCCAGCAGGTGGCCGCCCGGATCGCCGAGGCCGAGCACCTGGGTCAGGCCGTGCGCGACATGGTGACCGCCCGGCTGGCCGCGTCGGTGCCGTCCGGCGGCGTGCTCGTGGTCAACCCCACCCCGGCCGCCCGGCGCGGCGTGGTGGTGCTCGACGTGGCGGGCGACGACCCGATCACCGGCCCGGACGGGGCCAGGGTGCCGATCCAGCCGCTGGAGTACGCGCCGACGCTGCTGCTGGACGAGGAGATGGACCCGGCCACGGCGCTCACCTTCATCCACGGCACCGAGCTGTACGGCCAGCAGATCACCGGCTGGTCCGTCGAGGACGGCGTGCTGACGTTCACCGTCGCCCGCGAGTCGGGCCTGCCGTTCGACGTGGCCGAGGTGCGCGGGGCGCTCGCCGGGGTGACCCGGGTCCGCATCCTCGCCGAGCCGCGCCGGAAGGTGGCCGCGCTGGTGGAGGCGCCGCCGCTGGGCCACACGAGCGTGCGCCCGGCGCCGGGCGGCGGCCCCGGCGCCCATCTGCCCGGGGCGGTCCGGCCGTCCAGGGCCGACGAGGGGACGCTCGACAACGGGCTGCTCCGGGTCGAGGTGGCCCGTGACGGCACCCTCACCCTGACCAGCGAGGACGGCGTCACGCTCAGCGGCGCCGGACGCCTGGTCGACGGCGGCGACGTGGGCGACAGCTACAACTACGCGCCCCCGGCCGAGGACCGGCTCGTCTCCGACCCGGAGTCGGTGCACGTGGAGATGGTGTGCGCCGGGCCGCTGGTGGCGGCGTTCGACGTGTGGCGCACCTACCGCTGGCCCGCCGCGGGCGACGGGATCGAGGGCACGCCGGAGATCCCCGCGCCGTCCCGCACCGAGGCGACCGAGGAGATCGCCGTCCGCACGCGGGTGGAGCTGCGCGCGGGCGAGCCGTTCGTCCGGCTCAGCCTGGACTTCGACAACCGCTGCGCCGACCACCGGGTCCGGCTGCACGTGCCGCTGCCCGAGCAGGCCGCCGTCTCGCACGCCGAGGGCCAGTTCGCGGTCGTCACCCGGGGGCTGACCGCCGAGGGCGGCTGCGGCGAGGAGCCGCTGCCCACCTTCCCGGCCTCCTCCTGGGTGGCCGCCGGGGGAGTGGCGGTGCTGCTGGAGCACGTCACCGAGTACGAGCTGACCGGCGGCGAGCTGGCGCTCACGCTGCTGCGCTCCGTCGGCTTCCTGTCGCGCAACCGGCACGTCCTGCGGCCCGAGCCGGCCGGACCTCAGCTGGCGACCCCGGCCGCGCAGTCGCGCGGGCTGCGGTCGGTGAGCCTGGCGCTCATGCCGTACGCGGGCTCGTGGGAGGCGGTGCCGGGGGCGGCGGAGGAGTTCCGCCACGACCTGCTGACCGTGGCGGGTACCGGCGACGCGGCGCTGCCGCTGCCCGAACCCGCGGCGGGGCTCGCGGTCGAGGGCGACGGCGTGGTCATGACCTCGCTGCGGGCCCGGGACGACTGGAAGGAGCTGCGGGTGGTGGCCCTGACGGACGACCGCACGCAGGCCGTCGTCCGGGGTGACTTCACCCGGGCCCGCCGGGCGGACCTGCGCGGCCGCCCGGGCGAGGAGCTGGAGGTCGCCGGCGGCACCCTCCGCCTGCCGCTCGGAGCCTGGGAGATCGCCACGGTGCAGCTCGCCTGATCCGGTCCCGCTGCGCGTGTTCAGTACGCCTGATCCAGCAGGCCGAGCTGGCGGGCGGCCTGGAGGGCGAGCCAGACCTCGGCGAACGCCGCCGTCGAGCCGAGGTCGCGCCCCGTCAGCGAGGCGAAGCGGCGCAGCCGGTAGGCCAGCGTGTTGGGGTGGATGTGCAGGTGCGCCGCGGTGTCCTCGCTGCGGCGGTCGTGCTCCATCCACGCCCGGACGGTCGCCAGCAGCCGCGACTCGTGCGCGGTGTCGTACGCGATCACCGGGCCGAGCACGTGCTCGACCAGGGCGGCCAGGGTGTCGGTGTCGTCCGGCAGCCACCGCCCGGTCGGGTCCTTACCGTAGACGACCAGCGGCTGCCCGGACTCGGCGGCGCGGGTGGCCGCCCACTCGGCCTCCCGCCGGGCCACCCGGGTGGAGGCGCCAGGCGGGAACGGCCTGCTCACGCCCGCCCTGGCCCCGGCGACATCGCCGATCGGGGCGGTCAGCGAGGGCGGGCCGAGCACGTACAGGTCCTCGCCCCAGCGCAGCATGAGGTGCGGATGGTCGGCGAGCGCCCGCCGCAGGTCCGCGTCGCCCGCGCCGCGCACCACGACGAGCACGGCGTCCTCGTCCAGCGGCAGCCCCAGCCTGGCCAGGCGGCGGCGCGCGGTCGCCGGGTCGAGCACGTCCTGCAGCAGCTCCGACAGCGTCTCGGCGCCCTCGCGGCGCAGCGTCTCCCGCTCGTGCCTGGCCATCGCCACCTGGAGCGCGGCCACGGTGGCGATGTGCTGCACCACGGCCAGCCCGGCCGGGCGGGCGCCCTCCCGCTCGAACGCCACCACGAACCCGGCCGGCCCGCCCGGCGCGGGCACCGGCAGCACGAAACCGCCCGGGACGGTCGGCGGCGCGTCGGTCTGGGACGGCAGCACGTCCAGTGACGGCGGCACCGGCACGCCCGGCAGCAGCGGCCGCCCCTGCGGCGTGCACAGGAACACCTGGTAGCCCGACAGCCGCTCCAGCCGCCTGAACAGCGTGGCCGTGTCGAGGTCCTCGGCGGCCAGCCAGCGCAGCGCCCCGAACACCTGGAGCTGCGCGCCCAGCCGGTGCCGGGCGTCCTCCTGCACCGCCGCCGCCACCTCCTGCGACACGGCGATGAACGGCACCGCCAGCGGCACCTCCAGCACCGGCATGCCGCGCCGCTCCGCCGCCTCGAAGAACGCCCGGTGCAGCGGCGGCACGTGCAGCTGCGCCGACACGGCCAGCGCCGACACGCCCGCGTCGTCCAGCCGTTCCAGATAGGCCCGCTGATCAGCGGCGGAGCGCGGCACGCCGAGGCCCGTCGTCATGATCACCTCGGCGCCGAGCAGCCACGGGGTCGGGTCGGCCAGCTCGCTCACGTGCGCCCACGAGACCGACCGGCCGAGCCCCGCCTCACCGGCCAGCAGGCGGAGCTGCAGGGCGGGCAGGCTCAGCAGATCGAGCACCGTCAGTTTGTGTTCAGCCACAACACCCACTCTAGGAGTTCGTGAACCGGACAATTGCCGCAGGTCAGAGGCGTCGCCTTCACTGTGGGTATGTATAAAGGCCCTGTCGACTCAGCAAAGATCCCGCGCTTCGCCGGGCCCGCGACCTTCGCCCGGCTGCCCCGTATCGACGAGGTCGAGCGCGCGGACGTGGCGGTCGTGGGAGTGCCCTTCGACAGCGGCGTCTCCTACCGGCCCGGCGCCCGGTTCGGCCCCGCCGCGGTCCGCGAGGCGTCCCGGCTGCTGCGGCCCTACCACCCCGGGCTGGACGTCGCCCCGTTCGACCGCGCCCAGGTGGTGGACGCCGGAGACATCGCCGCCAACCCCTTCCACATCGAGGAGGCCATCGAGAGCATCGAGGCGGCGGCCGGCGAACTGGACGCCCGCCTGGTGACCATCGGCGGCGACCACACGATCGCGCTGCCCCTGCTGCGCGACGCCGCCCGCAAGCACGGGCCGGTCGCGCTGCTCCACTTCGACGCCCACCTCGACACCTGGGACACCTACTTCGGCGCCGAGTACACCCACGGCACCCCCTTCCGCCGGGCCGTGGAGGAGGGGCTGCTCGACACCGAGGCGCTCGCCCACGTCGGCATCCGCGGCCCCCTGTACGGCAAGAAGGACCTGGAGGACGACCGGCGCTTCGGCTTCGGCATCGTCACCGCCGCCGACGTGCTGCGGCGCGGCGTCGACGAGGTGATCGACGCGCTGCGCCAGCGCATCGGCGACCGCCCCCTGTACGTGTCGGTCGACATCGACGTCCTCGACCCGGCGCACGCCCCCGGCACCGGCACCCCCGAGGCGGGCGGGCTCACCAGCCGCGAGCTGCTGGAGATCCTGCGCGGCCTGGCCGGGGCCAACCTCGTCGGCGCGGACGTGGTCGAGGTGGCGCCCCCCTACGACCACGCCGAGATCACCTCGATCGCCGCCTCCCACGTCGCCTACGACCTGGTCAGCCTGCTGGCCTTGCGAAAGAACGAGCCATGACCACCCCCATCACCGAGATCGAGACGCGCGGCGTCGACCGCATCCCCGACGCCGAGCGCACCGCCCGCCCGATCGACCTGTTCCGGGTCTCCTTCGGCGGCGCGAACACCTTCGCCACCTGCGTGCTGGGCGCCTTCCCCATCCTGTTCGGCCTGTCGTTCTGGCAGGGGTTCGCCGCGACCGTGCTCGGCCTGCTGGTCGGCGCGCTCATCCTGGCGCCGCTGTCGCTGTTCGGGCCGCTCAACGGCACCAACAACGCCGTCTCCTCCTCCGCCCACCTGGGCGTGCACGGCCGGATCGTCGGCTCGTTCCTGTCGCTGCTGACGGCGATCGCGTTCTTCTCGATCTCCGTGTGGTCCTCGGGCGACGCGCTCGTGGGCGGCGCGCACCGGCTCGTCGGGCTGCCGCAGAACGAGTTCATGTACGCGGTCGCGTACGCGATCTTCGCGGGCCTGGTGCTCGTGGTCTGCGTGTACGGGTTCCGGTTCATGCTGTTCGTCAACAAGATCGCGGTGGTCGCGGCGTCGGCCCTGTTCGTGCTGGGCGTGTTCGCCTTCGCCGGCGACTTCGACCCGTCCTACCCGGGCATGCTGGCGCCCGGCGACCCGCTGTTCTGGCCGTCGTTCATCGGCGCGGCGCTGATCGTGCTGTCGAACCCGGTCTCGTTCGGCGCCTTCCTCGGCGACTGGTCGCGCTACATCCCGGCGGACACGCCGCGGCACCGGGTGATGGCGGCCGCCTTCCTGGCGCAGGCCTCCACCATCCTGCCGTTCCTGTTCGGCCTGACCACCGCGTCGATCATCGCCACCAAGGCCGCCGAGTACATGGACCCGTCCGCGCCCAACTACGTCGGCGGCCTGCTTGCCATCGCGCCGACCTGGTACTTCGTGCCCGTCTGCCTGATCGCGCTGATCGGTGGGATGTCGACCGGCAGCACCTCGATGTACGGCACCGGGCTGGACTTCGCCAGCGTGTTCGCCCGCTTCACCCGGGTCCGGGCGACGCTGTTCATCGGCTCGCTGTCGATCGTGTTCGTCTTCGTCGGCCGCTTCGCGGCCAACCTCACGCAGAGCATCTCCACCTTCGCCACGCTGATCATCACGTGCACCGCGCCGTGGATGGTGATCATGATGCTCGGGTACGTGACGCGCCGCGGCTGGTACGACCCCGAGGCGCTGCAGGTGTTCACCCGGCGGCAGCGGGGCGGGCGCTACTGGTTCAACCACGGCTGGAACTGGCGCGGCATCACCGCCTGGCTCGCCTCGGCGCTGCTGGCGCTGGCCTTCGTCAACCTGCCCGGCCAGTTCGTCGGGCCGCTCGGCGACCTAGCCGGCGGGGTCGACGTGTCGCTGCCGCTCGGCCTGGGCACGGCCGCGGTGCTCTACCTGGCGCTGCTGTGGGCCTTCCCCGAGCCGCGCGAGGTCTACGGGCCCCAGGGGCCGCGCTGGGTGCGGGCCGCGGACACGCCCGTGCCGCCGATCGTGCCAGCCGGCGCCCCGGTGGTTCCCGAGGCGCGGCGGGCGGCCGGCGTGTGAGGATGGCCCGCATGGAGCTGGTCGACCTGTCGGTGCCGATCGTCAGCGGGATGCCCGTCTACCCGGGCGACCCCGAGGTGACGATCGGCCCGGCGCTCACCGCCGCCCGCGACGGGGTCAACGTCCTCGCGCTGCACCTGGGGTCGCAGTCGGGGACCCACGTGGACGCGCCGTACCACCTGGACGACGCCCTGCCCCGCCTGGACGAGCTGCCGCTGGAGCGGTTCGCGGGGCCCGCCGTGGTGGTGGACGCGCGCGGGCTCGCCCCGAAGGCGCCGATCGGGCCCGCCTTCTTCGCGGGCGGGCTCGGCCCGATCGTGCTGGTGGCCACCGGGTGGTCGGCCCACTGGGGGACTCGCGCGTACCTCGATCATCCGTACCTGACGGAGGAGGCGGCGCGGCTGCTCGTCGAGCGGGGCGTGCGGACGGTCGGGATCGACGCGCTGAGCGTCGATCCCACCCCGGCGGAGGACTTCCCCGCCCACCGGGTGCTGTGCGGGGCGCACGCGGTGATCGCCGAGAACCTCACCGGGCTGGACCGGCTGGTGGCGGCGCAGGCGGCCGGGCGCGGCGTCGAGGTGTCGATGCTGCCGATCCGGCTGGCGGGCGCCGACGGGGCGCCGGTCAGGGCCGTGGCCCGGCTATCGGGTGCCCCATGAGTAGGTCTGCTTGCGGAGCTTGAGATAGACGAAGGACTCGGTGGTCCGCACCCCCGGGATGGCCCGGATCTTGCTGAGGATGTCCAGCAGGTGGCGGTCGCCCTCGCAGACCACCTCGACGATGAGGTCGAAGGAGCCCGCGGTGAGCACCACGTAGTCGATCTCCTCTATGGCGGCCAGCTCGTCGGCCACCATCTCCAGGTCGCCCTCCGAGGTGACGCCGATCATGGCCTGGCGGGGGAAGCCGAGCGTCAGCGGGTCGGTCACGGCGACGACCTGCATGACTCCGGTCTCCTGCAGCCGCTGGACGCGCTGGCGGACGGCCGCCTCCGACAGGCCGATGGCCTTGCCGATCGCGGCGTACGGTTTGCGCCCGTCGGCCTGGAGCTGCTCGATGATCTGTTTGGACAGCTCGTCCAGCACGACCGGTCCGTCTGCCGCGTCCTTGGTGCGGCGTACGCGCGGCGGCGATGTCATGTCGAAGGATCCTCCCAGCGGTCCGGCTTGACACGGCGGCGGTCCCGCCGTATTGCCGTCCTGGTGCGACATGCTGTCAGTTCTGATCGGTCTGTCAAGCGAATTCGTAGCAATTTGATATCTTCGCCACGAAATCCCTTGTTTAGATGCAGTTACTCTGTAAGAGTCGCCGCAACTCAGCCACCTGCGGCATCACCAAGCCATCTCACCAGGAGGTCATCCCTTGACCGTCCGTCTGCAGAACTACGTCAACGGTGAGTTCGTGGACGCCAAGAGCGGCCGATTCTCCGACGTCATCGACCCGTGCACAGGTGAGGCCTACCTCCAGGCCCCGATCTCCGGCCCCGAGGATGTGGACGCCGCCTACGCCGCGGCCGTCGCCGCGTTCGAGTCGTGGAGCGACACCACTCCGGGCGAGAGGGCGAACCTGCTGCTCAAGGTCGCCGACGCGATCGAGGCGCGGGCCGAGGAGATCAACGAGGCCGAGTGCCTCAACACCGGCAAGCCGCGCGCCAGGATGGCCGAGGACGAGACGCCTGTCGCGGCCGACCACTTCCGCTTCTTCGCCGGCGCCGCCCGCACGCTGGAGGGCCCGACCGCCGGTGAGTTCCTGGCCGACCACACCAGCCTCATCCGGCACGAGCCGATCGGCGTGATCGGCCAGGTCACGCCGTGGAACTACCCGATGATGATGGCGGTCTGGAAGATCGCCCCCGCGCTCGCGGCCGGCAACACCGTGGTGCTGAAGCCCTCCGACACCACCCCGGCCTCCACGCTCAAGCTCGCCGAGATCGTCGGCAGCGTGCTCCCGCCCGGCGTCTTCAACGTCGTCACCGGCGACCGCGAGACCGGCGCGACCGTGGTGAGCCACCCGACCGCCGCGATGGTCGCCATCACCGGCTCGGTCGGCGCGGGCATGTCGGTGGCCCGGAGCGCCGCCGACGACCTCAAGCGCGTCCACCTGGAGCTCGGCGGCAAGGCCCCGGTCGTGGTCTTCGAGGACGTCAAGGACCTGCGCAAGGCGGCCGAGGACATCGCCGTCGCCGGCTTCTACAACGCCGGCCAGGACTGCACCGCCGCCTGCCGGGTGCTCGTCCACGAGAGCGTGCACGAGGAGTTCGTGGCCGCGCTCACCGAGGCCGCCAAGAACACGGTCACCGGCGACCTGTCCAACGAGGACGCGCTGTACGGCCCGCTCAACAACGCCGACCAGCTCGCCCGCGTCCAGGGCTTCATCGACCGCGTGCCCGCGCACGCCAAGGTGCTCACCGGCGGCCACCGGGTCGGCGACCGGGGCTACTTCTTCGCCCCGACCGTGGTCGACGGCCTCAAGCAGGACGACGAGATGGTGCAGAACGAGGTGTTCGGCCCGGTCATCACCGTCCAGACCTTCACCGACGAGGCCGACGCGCTGGCCAAGGCCAACGACGTCAACTACGGGCTCAGCGGCTCGGTGTGGACCTCCGACCACGGCCGCGCGATGCGGATGTCGCGCAAGCTCGACTTCGGCGCGGTCTGGGTGAACACCCACATTCCGTTCGTCTCGGAGATGCCGCACGGCGGTTTCAAGCACTCGGGGTACGGCAAGGACCTGTCGGTGTTCGGGCTGCACGACTACACCCGGGTCAAGCACGTCATGCACTACTTCGGCGAATAGCCGAAATATCCCGGTAAGAGCGTACAAAAAAAGGACCCCCCTGTATGGCCGAGCAGAGTCCGATCGGCAGCGCGATCGAGCTAGTCGACGTCGTCAAGGAGTACGTCTCGCATGGCGAGGTCGTCCAAGCGGTCAAGGGTGTCACGCTGGACATCGCCGAGGGGGAGTTCTTCTCCCTCCTCGGCCCGTCCGGCTGCGGCAAGACCACGACCATGCGCATGATCGCCGGGTTCGAGGAGCCGTCCAAGGGCGTCGTCCGGCTGCACGGCCGCGACGTCACCGACGTCCCGCCCAACAAACGCGACGTGAACATGGTGTTTCAGTCGTACGCGCTGTTCCCGCACATGAGCGTGTGGGACAACGTCGCCTTCGGGCTGAAACAGAAGAAGACGCCGCAGGACGAGCTCAGACGGCGGGTCGGCGAGATGCTGGAGATCGTCGACCTGACCGGCCGGGAGAAACGCCGCCCCCGCGAGCTGTCGGGCGGCCAGCAGCAGCGCGTCGCCCTGGCCCGGGCGCTGGTCAACCGGCCCAGGGCGCTGCTGCTCGACGAGCCGCTCGGCGCCCTCGACCTCAAACTCCGCCAGGCGATGCAACTGGAGCTCAAACGCATCCAGCGCGAGGTCGGCATCACGTTCGTGTACGTGACGCACGACCAGAGCGAGGCGCTGACCATGAGCGACCGGATCGCCGTCATGAAGGACGGCCTGGTCGAGCAGCTGGCCACGCCGCACGAGATCTACGAGAAGCCGGCCACCACCTTCGTCGCCGGCTTCATCGGCACCTCCAACCTCCTCACCGGCACCGCCGCCGGAGGAGTGCTGAAGGTCGGCGGCGGCCGGGTCCTGGTGCCGGGGCACGACGGCGAGGTCACCGTGACCGTACGGCCGGAGAAGATCGTCCTCTCCGCCGAGGAGCCGGAAGGCGAGCTGAGCGCGCTGCCCGGCACCGTCGCCGAGGTGGTGTACCTGGGCACCGCCAACAGCTACACCGTCCGCCTCTCCGACGACACCGAGATGACGGTGTTCCAGCAGAACTCCCACGACGCCACGGTCACCGCCGAGCGGGGCGACTCCGTGTGGCTTTCCTGGCAGGCGCAGTACTCGTACGTAATCGAAGGCAGATAGCACGTCATGAACCCCTTGCACCCCCCCGCCCTCCTGCGCGGCATGACCCAGCCCCGTACCCGTCGCGACGTCTTCAAGATCGCCGGCCTGTCCGCGGCCGGTCTGGCGCTGGCCGCCTGCGGCGTGCAGGGCCAGAAGGCGGCGCCGCCCAAGGAAGACGAGATGAAGGACTTCTGGGCCGACCAGAAGCAGAACGGCCACGTCGTCTTCGCCAACTGGCCCGACTACATGCCCACCGACCACGGCCCGCTGAAGAAGTTCCAGCAGGAAACCGGGATCTCCTACGAGTACAAGGAGGTCATCCAGGAGACCGCCGAGTTCTTCGGCAAGATCGACCCGGTGCTCCGCGCCGGCCAGCCGCTCGGCTACGACATCGTCGTCATCACCAACGGCATCCAGTTCCAGCACATGATCGAGCTGGGCCACGCCATCCCGCTCGACCAGTCGCGGCTGCCGAACTTCAACGCCAACGCCGGTGAGTCCTACAAGAACCGGGCCTACGACCCGGGCAACAAGTACTCGGTGCCCTACGCCTCCGGCTTCACCGGGATCGCGTGGAACACCAAGTACGTCAAGGAGAAGATCACCAGCATCGAGGCCCTGTTCGACCCCAAGTACAAGGGCCGGGTCGGCATGATGGCCGACGCGCAGGAGATCGGCAACTTCGGCATGTTCGCCCTCGGCATCGACCCCGAGAAGTCGACCGAGGACGACTGGCGCAAGGCCGGCGAGAAGCTGAAGGCCCAGCGCGACGCCGGGATCGTCCGCAAGTACTACGCCCAGGACTACATCGACGCCGTCTCCCGGGGCGACATCTGGATCACCATGGCCTGGTCGGGCGACATCTTCCAGCGCCAGCTCGCGGGCGAGCCGGTCGACTTCGTGGTCCCCGAGGAGGGCGGCACGATCTGGACCGACAACCTGCTCATCCCCAAGGGCGCCGCCAACCCGGTCGACGCCATGATGCTGATGGACTACCTCTACAAGCCGGAGATCGCCACCGAGCTGGACGAGTTCATCCAGTACGTCACCCCGGTCCCCGCCGTCCAGGACATGCTCCGCCAGAAGGCCGAGAGCGCGTCGGGCGAGGAGAAGGAGTCGCTGCTGGAGATGGCCGACAGCCCGCTGATGTTCCCGACCGAGGCCGACTACGCCAAGCTCCGCAGCTACACCCCGCTCACCACCGCGCAGCAGCAGGTGTTCAACCCGATCTTCCAGTCGATCACCCAGGCCTGAGGTATGAGACGTCTCACCCCCTACCTGCTCGCGCTGCCGGGCTGGATGTGGATGGCGATCTTCCTGGTGGTGCCGCTGGGCGCCATGGCGTCGGTGTCGTTGCAGACGGGGAACGCCATCGACGGCTTCGTCATGACGTTCAGCGTCTCCAACTACTCCGACGCCATCGGCGGCTACAGCATCCAGCTCGTGCGTTCCCTGGTGTACGGCGGCGTGGCGACGCTGGCCATGCTGGTGATCGGCTACCCGGTCGCCTACTGGATCGCGTTCAAAGGCGGCAGGCACAAGTCCGTCTACCTGTTCCTGCTGCTGCTGCCGTTCTTCGTGTCGTTCGTGCTGCGCACGATCTCCTGGGGATTCCTGCTGGCCGACGACGGCATCCTGCTGGGCACGCTGAAGAGCTGGGGGCTGCTGCACCCTGACTTCCGCGTGCTGGCCACCTCGTTCGCGGTGGTCGCCGGGCTGACCTACAACTTCCTGCCGTTCATGATCCTGCCGATCTACGTGGCGCTGGAACGGGTCGACCCGCGGCTGGTGGAGGCGGCCCAGGATCTGTACGCGGGACGCGGCACGGCCTTCCGCAAGGTGGTGCTGCCGCTGTCGCTGCCGGGGGTGTTCGCCGGGGTGCTGATGACGTTCGTGCCCGCCACGGCCGATCCGGTCAACGCCCAGGTGCTCGGCGGCACGAGCAACACGATGATCGGCAACATCATCCAGACCGAGTACCTGATCAACAACGACTATCCGACGGCCTCGGCGCTGTCGTTCACGCTGATGGCGGTGCTGCTCGTGGGCATCTTCGCCTACGCCAGGGTGCTCGGCACCGAGAACGTGCTGGAGGCGGCGGCGCGATGAGGGACGCCCGGACCCGGATCGGCGACCGGCTGCTGCACGCCTACACCTGGCTGGTGATCCTCTGGCTGGTCTCGCCGATCGCCGTGATGATCATGTTCGGCTTCAACGACAAGAAGAGCAAGTCGAACGCCACCTGGCAGGGTTTCACGTTCAAGTGGTACGGGGAGCTGTTCGCGCTCACCGACCTGACCCAGGCGCTGGTCAACTCGCTGGCCATCGCGATCGTCAGCACCGTCGTCACCGTCGTCATCGGCACCATGCTCGGCCTGGCGCTCGGACGCCACCGCTTCCGCGCGCACGGCGCGACGAACTTCCTGGTCTTCGCCGCGATCTCCACGCCCGAGCTGGTCATGGGCGCCTCGCTGCTGTCGCTGTTCGTCTCGGCGAACCTGCCGCGCGACGCCGTCACGATCACCATCGCGCACGTGCTGTTCTCGCTGTCGTTCGTGACCGTGACCGTGCGGGCCCGGGTCGGCACCCTCGACCCGTCGCTGGAGGAGGCGGCCCGGGACCTCGGGGCGGGGCCGTGGGCCACGTTCCGCCAGGTCACCCTGCCCGCCATCATGCCCGGCGTGCTGGCCGGGGCGATGCTGGCGTTCGCGCTGTCGATCGACGACTATGTGGTGACGAGCTTCGTCAACGGCTCCACGCTCACCTTCCCGCTGTGGATCGTCGGCTCGGTGAAGACCGGCATCCCGCCCCAGGTGAACGTCATGGGCACGCTCATCTTCTCGGTCGGCGTGCTGATCGCGATCATCAACACGATCGCGTCCAGGCGCCGCGCCTAGAACCCTCGGGGTCCCCGCCGGGTGCGGGGGCTCCGGCGCTCCCGCCAAATAAATACGGACATTCGTAAGGGAAGTGGGATCTGTGGATCCGCTGAAGGCGCTGGCTGACGCGGAGCGCACGCCATACTGGCTGGACAACCCGGCCAGACCCGAGCCGCTCCCGAGGCTCGTCGGACACACCGCCGCCGACCTGGTCGTCGTCGGCGGCGGCTTCTCGGGCCTGTGGACGGCCCTGATGGCCAAGGAACGCGACCCCTCGCGCGAGGTGGTGCTGCTGGAGGGGCGCAGGATCGGCTGGGCCGCCTCCGGCCGCAACGGCGGGTTCTGCCTGGCGACCCTCACCCACGGCCTGGCCAACGGGCTGGAGCGCTGGCCGGACGAGATCGACCGCATCGAACGCATGGGCGCGCGGAACCTCGACGAGATCGAGCGGACCATCCGCCGCCACGGCATCGACTGCTCCTTCGAACGCACCGGCGAGCTGATCGTCGCCACCGAGCAGTGGCAGCTCGACGCCCTCCACGAGCACCTGGACGTCGTCGGGGAACTCGGCCTGGACCACGTGCCGCTGGACCGCGCCCAGGTCCGCGCCCAGCTCGACTCGCCGACCTACCTGGGCGGCGTCTGGGACCGCGGCGGCTGCGCCATGCTCGACCCGGCCCGGCTGGCGTGGGGGCTGCGCGACGCGTGCGTCCGCCTCGGGGTACGGGTACACGAACGCAGCCCCGTACGCGCCCTCGACGACGACGGCACCGCGATCACCCTGCGCACCCCGCACGGCTCGGTCACCGGGGCCAGGGTCGCGCTCGGCACCGGCGTCTTCCCGCCGCTGCTGCGCCGGCTCAAGCACTACCTGGTGCCGGTGTACGACTACGCGCTGATGACCGAGCCCCTCAGCGACGCCCAGCTCGCCGAGATCGGGTGGCGCAACCGGCAGGGCGTGGCCGACGGCGCCAACCAGTTCCACTACTACCGGCTCACCGACGACAACCGCATCCTGTGGGGCGGCTACGACGCGGTCTACTACAACGGCGGCCTGGTCAAACGGGAGTACGAGCAGCGCGACGAGACCTTCGTCAAGCTGGCCGGGCACTTCTTCGAGACCTTCCCGCAGCTCGACGGCCTGCGCTTCACCCACCGGTGGGGCGGCCTGATCGACACCTGCAGCAGGTTCAGCGCCTTCTACGGGCAGGCGCACGGCGGGCGCCTGGCCTACGCGGTCGGCTACACCGGCAACGGCGTCGGCGCCACCCGGTTCGGCGCGAACGTCATGCTCGACCTGCTCTCCGGCGAGCGGACCGAGCGCACCGAGCTGCGCATGGTACGGGAGAAGCCGGTGCCGTTCCCGCCCGAGCCGGTCCGCTCGGGCGTCATCCAGTTCACCCGCTGGTCGATCGCCAGGGCCGACGAGCGGCAGGGCAAGCGCAACCTGTGGCTGCGCACCCTGGACCGGATGGGGCTCGGCTTCGACTCCTAGCGGCTCCTGGTGGCAGGGACCCGCGGCACGGCGCCGCCGATTCTTCCCCCACACTTGAACGATGAGGATCGAATTCGCCGTCGACGGCGTGACGCTGGTGGGCGAGCTGCGGGTGCCCGAGCCGAGTACGGGCCCGCGCCCGGCCCTGGTCTTCACCGGCCCGTTCACCGGGGTGCGTGACCAGGCGACCGGGCGCTACGCGGAGCGGCTGGCCGCGCACGGGTTCGTCACCCTCGCCTTCGACCACCGCAACTGGGGCGAGTCGGGCGGTGAGCCCCGCTGCCACGAGGACCCGCAGGGCAAGCTGCACGACCTGCGGGCGGCGGTGTCGTTCCTGCGCTCCCGGCCCGAGGTGGACGGGGAGCGGATCGGCGCCGTCGGCATCGGCCTGGGCGGCGGCTACGCGCTCAGGTTCGCCGCCTTCGACCCCCGGGTGAAGGCGTTCGCCGGGATCGCGGGCGCGTACCACAACCCCTACACGGCGCGGACCGGCACGGACTACCAGTCCGCCCTCGCCTCCCTCACCGAGGCGGTGGAACGGCAGGACCAGGGCGGGCCCGTCGCGTACCTCCCGGCGGTGGCGCCGGAGGGCGAGGCCGCCATGCCGGGCGAGGAGCCGCACGCCTACTACGGCACCGGCCGCGCCGCCTCCCCCCACTGGGACAACCGCGTGACCCGCGCCAGCCTGCGCGAACTGCTCACCCTGGACAACATGATGGGCGCCGACTTCCTGTCGCCCACCCCGGCGCTCATCGTGCACGGCGTGGTCGACCGCTTCTCCTCGCCCGAAGGCGCCGAGGAGGCGTTCAAACGCCTCGACGAGCCCAAGAAGCTGGTCTGGCTGGACGCGAAACGCCACATCGACCTGTACGACCAGGAGCCGTACGTCACCCAGGCCGCCGAGACGACGGCGCAGTTCCTCCGCGAGCACCTGTAGGCCTTCAGGTACGGACGAGAACCTCTTCAGGGATGACCTTGGGCACCCCGCGGAGCCCGACCAGGGCGAGCGCCGCCACCACCACGAGCATCACCGACGTGGTGGCGGCGGTGACCTGGATGGCCTGCACGAACGCCTCCCGCGCCGCCAGCACCAGCTCACCGGCCGGGGCGGCGGGCAGCGACTCGGCCACGGCCAGCGCCCCGGCGATCGACTCGCGCACCGGCTCGGCCGGCACCCCGGCGGGCACCTCCAGGCGGGCGGCGTACGTGCTGTTCAGCACCGTGCCCAGGATCGCGATGCCGAGCGCGCCGCCCAGCTCGAACGAGGTCTCCGACACCGCCGCCGCCGCGCCCGCCCGGTCCCTGGGCGCGGTGGCCAGCACGTTGTCGTTGTTGACGGTGAACGCCAGCCCGATGCCCATGCCGCCCAGCATCATGAAGCAGACCATGACCGGATAGCTGACCTCCAGGCCGAGCGTCGAGTAGTAGAAGAACGACACCGCGTTCAGCAGCAGGCCCAGTGCCACCACCGCGTTCCTGCCGATCCGGTTCACCAGCGGCGCGGCCAGCACCCCGCCGATCGCGCCGCTCAGCCCGCCGGGCAGGCCCGCCAGCCCCGCCATCAGCGGCGACCAGCCCAGCACGAGCTGGAAGTACCACGCGAAGAACATCGACATCGCCATCATCGTGAAGATGGCCAGCAGGCTGGTGCCGATGGACGCGGAGAACGCCCGCCGCCTGAACAGCCGCACGTCGATCAGCGGCTCCGCCAGCCGGGTCTGCCGCACCACGAACACCAGCAGCGCGGCCAGCCCCAGCGCCCCGGTCACCTGCACGTCCAGCTGCGCCAGGCCCTTGTCGGCGGCCTCCTTGACCGCGTAGATGACGGCCACGATGCCGCTGAACGACAGCGCCACGCTCAGCAGGTCGATCCGCCCCGGCCGCGGGTCGCGCGACTCCGGCAGCACCCGGATCCCGGCGATGACGATCACCACCATGATCGGCAGGTTGATCAGGAACACCGAACCCCACCAGAAGTGGTCCAGCAGCAGCCCGCCCACCACCGGGCCGAGCGCGAACCCCGCCGCGCTCATCCCGCTCCACACGCCGATCGCGGTGGTCCGCTCCGCGGGCTCGGTGAACACGTTCCTGATGATCGAAAGGGTGGACGGCATGATCGTCGCGCCCGCCACGCCCAGCAGCGCCCGCGCCGCGATCAGCAGCTCCGGGTTCGGCGCGTACGCGGTCACCGCCGAGGCCGCGGCGAACGCCGCCGAGCCGATCAGCAGCAGCCGTTTGCGGCCGATCCGGTCCCCGACGTTCCCCATCGTGATGAGCAGGCCCGCCAGCGCGAACCCGTAGACGTCGCCGATCCACAGCAGCTGCGTCGAGGACGCGCCCAGGTCGGCGACCAGATGCGGCAGAGCCAGATGCAGGACCGTAAGGTCCACGGAGAGCAGGAGGGCGGCCAGGCAGCAGAGCGCCAGAGAGGCCCATTTCTTGGTCATGGGCTCCACGGTCGCGCCCGCCGCTGACCGCGGGCCTACCGTCCGCTGACCGCCGCCAGCCCGGCGCTGATCCGCTCCCGCAGCTCGTTCGCGCTGTACCACGCCGCGGGGCACTCCTCGCGGGCCTGCTCCAGCCACCCGCGGGCGGCGGCCGGGTCGCCCGTCGCCAGCGCCACCTCGCCCAGCCCGCAGTGCGCCCTGGCCAGCATGTCGGGCGAGCCGACGCGGCGGGACAGCTCCGCCGCCGCCTCGTAGTCGGCCCGCGCCCGCGCCGGCTCGCCGGTCCGGGCCAGCGTGTCGGCGCGGCGGCACATATTCTCCGCGACGTCCGCCGGCGCGCCCAGCTCCCGCGCGACCTGCAGCGCCTCGTCCGCCATCGCCATCGCGGTCGCGTGATCCTCCTGCTCGGAGGCGAGATCGGCGAGCGCGGCCAGCGCCAGCATGGTGCCCCAGCGCTCGCCCATCTCGCGGAAGGAGGCCAGCGACCGCTCGAACTCCGCCCGGGCCTGGTCGGCCTCGCCCTCGATCTGCAGCATGAATCCGTAGCCGCAGCCGGTGAGCGCCGCCGACCAGGGAGACAGCTCCAGCGCGTCCGTCCTCCGCCGCAGCTCCGTCGGCACGCCCACGCCGTCCGGCGGGCCGGTGTACATGGCGAGCAGCAGGGTCAGGAGTTCCAGCCTGGACGGCAGGAAAGCCTCGGGCGGCGCGCCGCGCAGCTCGTCGAGGCGTGCGGCCAGCCGGTCGTCGCGCACGCCGGTCCACGCCGCGACGAGCACGCACATCGCGTACTCCTCCTCCAGGCCCTCCGGCGCGGCGTCGCCGAGCCGTTCCAGCAGCTCCCGGGCGAGGGTGGCGCTGGTCGTCCGGTGGCCGCGCATCCACCAGTAGCAGGCGCAGTAGCCCAGCAGCCGCAGCGCCGTCTCCAGCCGCCCCGACCCGGTCGACCAGCGCACGGCTTCGTCGAGGTCGTCGCTCTCCGCGTCCAGCCGGGCCAGCCACTCCAGCTGCTCGGCCCGGCGCAGGTGACCGTCGGCGGTGATCGCGAGATCCAGGTAGAAGGCGGCGTGCGCGTCCCGCATCGCCTCGGTCTCGCCCGCCTCCTCCAGCCGCTCGGCGCAGAACGCGTGGATCGTCCGCAGCATCCGGTAACGGCCGTCGACGTTCTCCACCAGCGACTTCTCCGCCAGCGAGAACAGCACCTCCTCGGGCAGCCCGCAGACCCGCTCGGCCGCCTCCGCCGTCGCGCCGCCCGCGAACACCGTCAGCCGCCTGGCCATCCGCTGCTCGTCGTCGTCCAGCAGGTCCCAGCTCCACGCCACCACCGCGCGGAGCGTCTGATGGCGCGGCAGCGCCGTCCGGCTGCCGCGCGCCAGCAGCCGGAACCGGTCGTCCAGCCTTGACGCGACCTCCGCCACCGACAGCGTCCGCAGCCGGGCCGCCGCCAGCTCGATCGCCAGCGGCAGGCCGTCGAGAGCGTGGCAGATCCGGGTCACCAGCCCGGCGTTCTCCCCGGTGACCGCGAACGCGGGCCGCACCGCCGCCGCCCGGTCGGCGAACAGCCGTACCGCCGGATAGCCCAGCGGGTCGGGCGCGTCCGGAGGGGGCAGCCGCAGCGGCGCCACCGGCACCAGCGACTCGCCGGTGATGCCCAGCGCCTCCCGGCTGGTGGACAGCACCCGCAGCCCCGGGCACGACCCCAGCAGCGTGTCGGCCAGCCGGGCGGCCGCCTCGACCACGTGCTCGCAGTTGTCCAGCACCAGCAGCAGCTCGCGGCCCGCCAGCGCGGCGACCAGCCGCTCGACCGGCTCCACCGGAGGCACATCCGGCCCGTGCCGGTCCCGGATGCCCAGCGCCCCCAGCAGCGCCGCCGCCACCCCGGCGTCCCCGCTCACCGGATCGAGCTGCACCACGCACACCTCGCCCGCGGCCCGCGCGGCCACCTCCAGCGCGAGCCTCGTCTTCCCCGCACCCCCGGGCCCGACGAGCGTCACCAGCCTGGCGGCGGCCAGCTCGGCCCCGACCTGCCGCAGCTCCGCCTCACGCCCGACGAAGCTGGTCAGCTGCGCCCGGAGCCCGGCCTTCACCCCGCCATCCGGCACGGTCCCGCCCGGTGTTCCGTTGGCGCGGGGCGCGTACGGATCAGGGGAGCTCGCCGTGGCGCGGAGGACGGCCAGGTGGGCGGACGTCAGCTCGGGACCCGGCTCGATGCCGAGCTCGTCGTCCAGGATGCGCCGGGCCTCGGCGTAGGCGGCCAGCGCCTCCGCCTGACGACCGCTCCCGTACAGGGCGCGCATGAGCTGGGCGCGCAGCCGCTCCCGGAGCGGATGGTCGGCGACGAGCTGGCGCAGCTCGGCGACCAGCTCGCGATGCCGGCCCAGCTCCAGATCCGCCTGCACCCGGTCCTCCAGCGCCGCGAGCCGCAGCTCCGACAGCCGGGCCGCCGCCGCGCGGGCGTGCGGCGCGTCGGCCAGCGGCGCCCCCCGCCACAGCCGCAGCCCCTCGCGCAGCAGCTCCGCCGCCCGGGCCGCGTCGCCGGAGCCCAGAGCCCGCCGCCCCTCCGCGGCCAGCCGCTCGAACCGGCTCGCGTCCACGTCCATCGGATCGGCCACCAGCCGATACCCCGCCGGATGGAACTCGACCCGGTCCCGCCCCAGCGCCCTGCGCAGCCGCGACACCTGCGACTGCAGCGCGTTGGCCACCCCGTCGGGCGGCTCCGCCCCGTACAGCCCGCTGACGAGCCGGCCGGCTCCGATCACCCGCCCCGGCTCCAGCGCGAGCAGAGCCAGCAGCGCCCGCACCCGGGGACCACCGACCGGGATGCCGGTCCCGTCGTCACCCAGCACCTCGGTGGGGCCGAGGATCTCGAAGCGCATGCCTCCGATTATCGGGGTTCCGGCAGCATGGCGACGATGTCCGCATAGCCAGGCAGCGGCGGCGCTTCCGACCCCCGTACGGACGCGAGCGCCGACAGCGCACCCCGCAGGCTCGCCCGGTACAGCAGCGACCCCGTGCTGACCCGCGCCACCCCGGCCAGCGCCAGCGCGGCGAGAGACGGCCCGCCCGGCTGATAGAGGACGTTGACCGGCAGGGGAGTGGCCTCCACCAGCTCGGCGACGGCGCCCAGGTCGCTCAGCCCCGGCACGAAGATCCCGTCCGCGTGCCCGTACGCCCGCACCCGCTCGATCGGGTCGCCCGTCTTGAGCCAGCACGTGTCGGTACGGGCGTTCACGAACACGCCGTGGCCCTTCGCCGCCTCGATGATCTCCTGGTGCAGGCGGATCGGCCGCAGCGACCCGTCTGCGCGCCCGTCCTCCAGGTTGACACCCACCACCCCCAACGCGGCGAGCCGGGCGACCAGCTCCGACACCTCGGCCGGGTCGTCGCTGAACCCGCCCTCCACGTCCACGCTGACCATCACCCTCAGACCGGTGATCGCCCCGGCCAGCGCCACGGTCTCCGCCTTGGTGGCCCCGGCGGCGTCGGGCTTGCCGTGCACGGCCGACACCCCGAGGCTGGTGGTGCCGATCGCCGCGAACCCCTCCCCGGCCAGCACCGCCGCCGACCCGTAGTCCCACGCGTTCGGCAGCAGCAGCGGATCACCGGGCCGGTGCAGCGCCCGGAACTCCTCGCTCATCGCCCCAGCACCCCCGCCACGACCCCGGCCGCCAGCGCCCTCGCATGCCTTCCGGCAGGACAGGGCCGCACCCCCGCCCCGAACGTCAGATGCCCCTCCCCGTCCAGATTCACCTCGGCCAGCTCGATCCGCACCTCGCCCCCGGTCTCCCGATCCACCCGCCGCATCACCTTGACCGGCGGGTCGAGCCTGAGCGTCCGTTCCAGGACCTCCGGTACGAGGTCCGCGCCGTGTGCGGGGGGTGGTTCCGGTACGAGGTCGCTCTCCGCATGCCGGAGCGCGTTCCGTACCAGCCCTTCGGTGGCGTCGTGCGCCTGCAGCAGCAGCGTGACCCGCGCCACCGCTTCCTGTACGGGGTCGTTCCGTGGCGGCGTGACTGGAGAAGCGGCGAGGGAGAGCAGGGTGCGGACTGCCGCGTCGGCCTCCGGAGTCTCCTCACCGGACAGATATCCGGAGGCGGCGGCGCGCACGGCGTCGGCGAGCCCGCTGTCCCGGAAACCGAGCGCCCGGCCGAGCACCGTCACCGGAACTCCCTCCCACCGGCCGCCGCGCTCCAGCGTCAGGTCTCTGGCGGCGTCCCGCAGCGCGTCCGGGTCGAGGCCGGAGAGCAGGTCCTCCAGCAGGCGCCGCCGCCGCGCGTGCACCTCCCCGGCGCTGAACCGGGAGACGCGGGCGCGCAGCCAGGCGAGCGTGCCCTCCGGCGCGTCCTGCCGGACCGGAGGCGGGATGTAACGGGTGTCGGCGAGCACGGCGAGAGCGCCGGCACGGCGGGTGATGACCATGCGTCCACGCTAGATCGGCATCCTTTCGTCGCCGATCGAAATGTCCGAGCGCCCGAAGTGTCCGAGCGTCGCAGCCCATCAATGAGAGGGGGGCAGGACGGCCGGTGATGAGAGGGGGAGGAGGGCGGGTGGTGAGAGGGGGCAGGACGGCGGGGTCGAGTCAGGCGGCCAGCCGGTGCGTTCCGGGCTCGTCGGCGGGGGCCGTCACGGCGGCGGGCCGTCGCGGCGCGGCGAGCGCCATCGCCATCAGCAGCGCCATCTCCGCCACCACCAGGGCACGCTCCAGCAGCCCGTAGTAGCCCGCCCCGCCGATCCACGCCGAGGTGAACGAGACCGGATGCGCCGCCAGATACAGCGCCAGCACCAGCGCGGCGGTCACCGCCAGCGCCCGGACCGCGGTCCACCCGGCCATCCGGGCCCGCCCCCGCGCCAGCGTCCAGCCCGCCACCGGCAGGGTGGTGAAGACGACGGCCGCCGACCACCGGTGGATCTCCCCGGCCAGCGACTTCAGCTCGGTCCCGGGCGGGTCAGTCGGGAAGAGCGCGCTCAGCATCAGCCCGGCCGCCGCGGCCAGCAGCAGCACCCGGGTCGCCGCCGTGGCCCGCGGATCCGCCGTGGCCAGCCCGTACGCGAGCGACACGCACGCCACCGCCAGCGCGAGCATGCCCAGCAGCGTCGGCGGCAGCCCGCCCGGCACCACCGCGTAGTGGCTGAGCAGCGGCTGGGCGGGCAGCGCCAGCTCGGCGTAACCGAGCGCGCCGGCGGACGCGAGCGTCGCCGTGACGGTGGTGACGGTCGCGGCACGGGTCATCGCGTCACCTCGTCGTAGATCTGCTCGAACCGGGCGAGCGAGGCCTGGTGGTCGTGGGTGAGCGCGAGCTCGCGGCTGGCCTGGCCGAGCTGCTCGCGCAGCGCGTCGTCGGTGAGGATCCGGGTGAGGTGACCGGCCAGGGCCTGCACGTCACCGGGCGGGAACAGGTAGCCGTTGCCGCCGTTGACCAGGTGCGGCAGCGCCATCGCGTCGGCCACCACGACGGGCAGGCCGGTCGCCATCGCCTCCAGGGTGGCGATGCTCTGCAGCTCGGCCACGCTCGGCATGGCGAACACGTCGGCGGTGGCGTACGCCTGCGGCATGCTCTCGTCCGGCACGAACCCGAGGAACGACACCCGCTCGCCCACCCCGATCCGGGCGGCGAGCTTCTCCAGCGGCTCGCGCTGGTGCCCGCGGCCGACGATCGCGAGCTGGGCGTCGGTCTCGTTCAGCACGTACGGCATCGCCCGGACGAGGTCGGAGAGCCGCTTCTCCTCGTCCAACCGGCCCACGAACAGCACAGTCGGCCGGTCCGGCAGGCCGAACAGCTTGCGCGCCCACGCCTTCGGCTCGGCGTGCGGGTGGAAGCGGGCCAGGTCGATGCCGCAGGAGACGGGCTCGACCGGGCGGTCGAAGCCCTGCTCGGCCAGGAGCGCGGCGGCCAGCGGGGTGGGCGTGGTGACGCGGTCGGCCTTGCGGAACACGCGCCCGAAGTCGCGCCAGGCGAGCTTGCCCACGCCCTCCCGCAGCCGGTCCGGGATGTGACCGAACTGGAAGAGGTTGTCCGGCATGAAGTGGTTGGTGGCCACGACCGGCACCCCGCGGCGGCGCGCGGCGGCCAGCGCGGCCCGGCCCACCACGAAGTGACCCTGGGTGTGCAGCACGTCCGGGTCGACCTCCGCCATCAGCCGGTCCAGCCGGGTGGGCACGGTGACCCGCATCGTCGGGTGGACGAGCAGCGGCGCCGACCGCAGCCGGTGCACGACCACGCCGTCTTCCACGCCGGTGCCGGCCGGGCCCGCGTCCGACTGGCACACCACGTGCACCTCGTTGCCGCGGGCCGCCAGCCCGGTGGCGAGACGGTGCGCGAAATAGGCCGTCCCGTTCACGTCCGGTGGGTACGTATCAGTCGAGATCATGATGCGCCGGGCCCGCACGGGAACGGGGGAGAGTCCGGCGTCGGGACGGGTCTTGTGCAGGGGCATCGCCATGATGGGTGAACTCCTCAGGGTTTCTAGACATGCGTTCCGGCCCGGGGAGACCGGGTTTCCAGCGGGGTCGTACGCGCGAGCGCGACCGTTCCGGCGGCGGCCACCGCCGCGGCCACGACCGGGGCGAGACCGGTGGGGAGCGGCTCGCCGAGCAGCAGCGCGCCGAATGCCACCGCCGTGATCGGGTCGGCGATCTGCAGCGCCGCGAACGAGACGCCGAAGTGGCCGACGGCGTAGGCGCGCTGCAGCATCACCAGCGCCAGCAGCACCGGGACCGGCAGGGCCACCAGGTAGGCCCAGTTCCAGCCGCCGTCCATCAGCACCCGCACCAGCGTCGCCGTCGCCCCGTACAGCACCCCGGCGGCGGTCGCCAGCAGCGCCGCCCGGCCCGCCGGGGCCGCCGCCCGCGCCCCCGCCCACAGCAGCAGCGCCGCCGCGCCGGAGACGCCGAGCAGGGTGAACAGCTCCGCCGGGTCGAGCCGCACCGGCCCGTGCGACTCCGGCACCAGCAGGACCAGCCCGACCAGCCCCGCCGCGACCAAGGACGCCGCGGCCAGCTCGGACGTGGCCGGGCGGCGGCCGTGCAGGGTCGCCGCGATCGGCAGCGCGAACAGCAGACTGGCCACCCCCATCGGCTGGACCACGGTGAGCGGGCCGAGCCCGAGCGCCACGACGTGCAGCCCGCCGCCCGCCACGATGGACACCCCTCCTAACAGCCAGCGCGGCCTGCGGAGCAGCGCCACCATCCCGGGCTGGTCCGTGCCCGCCGCCTCGAACTGCTGCAGCGCGGCCCCCAGCGCGAAGAACAGGGAGCCGACCAGAGCGATCAGCGCGGCCGGCACGGTCATGCCCCACTCCTTTCAGCTGGATGGTCGCCCGGCAGGGTCAAACCGACGTGTCCGAGGGAAGGCGCTCCGGGGAAGCGTTGATGGCGCGCCGCTTCCGCACCCAGCGGACCGCCTCCACCAGGAACGTGATCGACACCGCGACGCCCAGCCCGAGCAGCAGCCCCTTGATCGGGTCCTGCTCGAACGCCATCCCGCCGAAGAAACCGATCAACGCCGAGTACAGCGCCCACGAGACCGCCGCGATCGCGTCGAAGAACGCGAACGAGCGCCGCGGGTAGCGGACCGCGCCCATCGTGAGCGTGACCGCCGTCCTGCCTCCGGGGATGTACCGGGCCACCACCAGCACCAGGCCACCGCGCTCGGCGAGCGCCTGGCGCGCCCACACCATCGCCTTGCGCTCCCTCAGCCGTCGGCCGCCCTTGTATCCGAGCAGGTAGGAGATGTGGTCACCGGCGAACGCGCCGAGCGCCGCCACCAGGATCACCAGCGCCAGGTTCGGCTCGCCGGTCGCCGCGAACACCCCCGCGGTGATCACCGAGGTCTCCGCGGGCACGATCGGGAAGAACCCGTCGAGCAGCGCGAGCGCGAACAGCGCCAGGTAGAGCCAGGGAGACGACATCACCTGCTGGACTAACTCCAGGACGGCATGTGACATCAGCGAGAACTCCGATCGATCGGTGGGCACCTTCACTCTGGCGGTGCCGGATACCTGCGGACATCGGGGATGTCCCGGGTGGAACGCGGGCTCTTCCCTTAGCGGGATCAGGGCCGCGCCTTCCGAACCTAGAATCCTCGCAGGTCATCCCACATCGGACGATCGGTACGGGGTACCCCCCACTTTCGTCAGGGTTGCGGGTACGACCTTCGGGTGACGAGGGCGCGCTCACGGGAGCCGCCGGGCCACCCGAATCCTGGGGGCGCCGGCCGGAGTCGGCGGGTCGCCTGACTTTCGTCAGGTTCGGCGTTATGACCTGCGGCTGACAGTGGACCGTTGTGGTCATCTGAGTCGGCGGGCCACTCGACTCTCATCGAGTTCGGCAGTGCGACCTTCGGCCGGAGCGCTCACCCGAGTCGGCGGGTCACCTGACTTTCGTCAGGGTCGGGGATAGACCTTCGGGGGCAGCGGTCAGCGCCGGGTGGCGGATACGTTCGAGGGCGTGAACCGACTGCGCCGAGACGACCGCCGTCAGGTGGTCAAAGACCTGATCCTCTGGGTGCTGCTGGCCATCTCGGTCACCGCCATGGGCCCCGACCCGCTGCGGGACCTCGGCGCGTTCGGCGCCGTCACGGTGCCCCGGCTGGTGCTCACCGGGCTCGTCGTGCTCGTCGGCCGCCCGTGGCCACTGGCGGCGGTGGCGCTGCTGCTGCCGCTCGCGCCGCTGGACTTCTCCTACGGCCTGGCCACGTCCGACGTCTCCTGGTTCCAGCCCGGCGCCACCGAGGTGAAGATCTTCCCGTTGGGCCCGGTCTCGCCGTTCGTGATCTGGTACGCCTACCTCGCCGGACGCCGCGTCCCCCGCGCCCTGCCCGCCCTGGGCGTCGGCGCCCTGATCACCGCCGTCGGCGTCGCCCCCACCCTCACCAGAGGCACCACGGTCGGCCCCTGGATCACCCTGGTCAGCTGGCTCCTGGGCACCTACCTGATCCCCTACCTCCTGGGCCTCCTCCGCCGCCGCCTCCTGCACCAGCGAGACCAGGCACGGCAGGCCGCCGAGGCCCAGGCGCGCCTCCGCGAACGCGCACGGATCGCCCGAGACATGCACGACTCGCTCGGCCACGAACTCGCCCTCATCGCCGTCCGCGCCGCCGGCCTCGAACTCTCACCCACCCTGGAACCCGCCCACGCCAAAGCGGCAGGCGAACTACGCGCCGCCACCGCCGACGCCATCGAACGCCTCCACCAGATCATCGGCGTCCTCCGCGAAGACCCCGACCCCGCAGCACCACAGCCCGCACCCCAAGCCCCCGCCCGCACTCCGCCCCAGCACCCCGCCCCCTCTCCGTCCGAGGACTTTGCCCTCACTCCGTCCGAGCGCCCCGCCCCCTCTCCGCCCCAGCACCTCAGCCCTACTGCGTCTGAGGACTCCGCCTCCCCTCCGTCCGAGCGCCCCAGCCCTACTCCGTCCGAGGACATTGCCCCCAGTCCGTCCGAGCGCCCCAGCCCCTCTCCGTCGGAGGACCCGGCCTTCACTCCTGAGGGCCTCGCCACCACGTCGTCCGGGGTGGACCTCTCCGTCATGCACTCATCAGGCGCGCACGGAGACGTTGACCCTGCATCTACGCAGGCCGGGCGTGTGGACTTCGACCCCGCTCAGGGCGTGCATGCGGATGTGGCAGGGCTGGTGGAGAGGGCGCGGGATTCCGGGATGGCGATCAGTTTCCGGGTTGAGGAGCCGGTGCCCGGGGTGGCGTATGCGGTGGTGCGGGAAGGGCTGACGAACGCCGCCAAGCATGCGCCGGGTGCCGAGGTCGAGGTCGCGGTGACTCCGAAGCGGGTGGTGGTCCGTAATGGGCCGCCTGCCTACGCTCCGTTGAATGCGCCGACTGGTGGGTTCGGGCTGGTGGGGCTGAGTGAGAGGGCGCGCCGAACAGGTGGCACTCTGCGGGCCGGAGCTGTGGACGGGGGTTTCGAGGTGGTCGTCGAGCTGCCGTGAGTCACCCGTACGGGGGAGGGAGATCACCTGACAGCGTGAGGCGCCGAGGCAGGCCGGAAGAGCAGGCTCGGCGGTATGAAGACGACACCCGGCCGGATCATCGCGGCGGTCGTGGCCATCGCCGCCATGCTGCCCTATCTCACGCTCAAGGTCCTCTGGCTGACCGGCAGCTCGGTCGGCGTCACCGACCCGGCGCTCATGGACGACCCGACGATGTACGGGATGAACCTGCTGACGTTCGGGATGGACGCCGTCGCGCTGATCCTGGCGCTCGGGTTCACCATGCGGTGGGGGATGCGGCTGCCCGCCTGGGTGGTGCTGCTGCCGCTCTGGGTCGGCACCGGCCTGCTCGGCGTGATCGTGATCACGACCCCGCTGGGGCTGCTGATCCAGGGGGAGTCCCTGTTCGCCTTCGGCGGCCCGATCGAGCCGTGGGTTTACCTGATGGTCTACGGCGGTTTCATCGGGCAGGGCGTCGGCCTCATGGCGGCGTTCGTGCTCTACGCCCGCGACCGCTGGCCCGCCGTCTTCACCACCCTGACCGGTCACCCGTACCGGTCGTTCACGAGACCGTTCCAGCGGGTGGTGGCGTGGGGTTCGCTGGCGGTGACGGCCGTCATCGCCGGGGTCCGCTGTTACTGGGCGCTGGGCGGCGCCGGAGGGCTGCCGCCGGGGGCCGCCGAGGCGATGACCCCGGCAGGCGCGCTGCAGCAGGGCACGCAGGGGCTGCTGGCGTTGAGCGCGGGGGTGGCGCTGGTGGTCCTGGTGCGGGCGCGCGGGAGGAGGCCGTTCTGGCAGCCGCTGGTGGTGGCCTGGCTGGGGTCGGGGGCGCTGTTCGGGTGGGGGCTCTACGGCATGATCGTCCGGGTGTCGGCGGGGCCGCTCGGCGGGGGCGGCGGCGCGCTGCCCGATCTGGTGCTGCTGTTCGGCATGCTGACCGGGCTGGTCATGGCGATGTACGGGGCGTTCCTGCTGGCCGAACGGTCAGGCGTGGGTGATGTGCAGCCGCCGCAGCAGCCGCTTGAAAGCGAAGATCGACACGGTGATCGCCAGCCCGCTCATCACGGCCACCGCTGACGTGCGGAGCAGGATGTAGCCGCCGAGCGAGCCCGCCAGATACTCGTAGATCGCCAGCGCGATGCTCACGCCCGAGTTCATCAGCAGGACGAACGCCCACAGCAGTGTGATCCGGGCGAAGAACCTGCGGACCCGCTCGTGCTTGAGCACCGCGTTGGGCAGGTGGATGTAGTCGAGGGTGAGCTTCTCCACGAGCGGCCGGTTCAGCCGGACGGACGCCAGGAAGGCCATGCTGATGCAGATGGTGCCGAGTTCGGGCTGGATGAAGTACCACACCCAGGTGCCGGTCCACAGCCCGATGACCGTGCGCAGGGTGATCGCGGCGGCGGCCAGGTACATCGTGGCCGGGACCGGGATCCGCCTGATGAGCCGCCAGCCGACGCCCACGTACACCCACGCGCAGGTCAGGACGAGCGCCCAGTTGAGGCCGAGCAGCGTCATCGCGGCGTAGAACACCACCAGCGGGGCGACGACCGCTTCGAGCAGCCGGGGGGCTGCCTGCCATGCGAGCAAGGTCAGACGGGGCAGGGTGACGGGAGGGTGGTTCAACGCTCGCTCCGCAGTTGGGGCCGACGGGCAGGGGACTACCCAGGCGCCGGGCCGGCAGCCTTGCCGGGCGGACCGCTGAACGTCACCTCGCGGCCACCCTGGCACACTCCGACCCTCGCATCCGGGGGTTGCCGGGAGCTTTCCGGTGGCTTACCGTACCTGACCCCTCTGAGGGCGACTGCCACTTTTGACACGTTGAGAATGACGATCAGCTGAGCGATGAGGCCGCCAGCGACGCCCCGAAAGCGAGGAAGACCGCGCCCACACCCGAGGTCAGGCCCGCACTGAGCCGCCGCCGGGCGCGGAACTGGTCGGCCAGGAAGGAGCCGCCGAAAATCAGCGCGGTGAGATAGAGCGCGCTGAACACCTGGATGATCGCCCCCAGGATGAGGAACGACAGCGCGGGCGTCGCGTATCCCGGGTCGACGAACTGGACGAAGAACGACACGAAGAACAGAATCGCCTTCGGGTTGAGCAGGCTGATCGCCAGGGCCTTGCCGAACGGGCGGGGGTCGCGCGCCACCCGCTCGGGGCCGCTCGACACGGCCGCCGCGACGTCGTTGTTCCGCCACGCCCGCCTGGCTCCCCGGATCATCTGGAGCCCCAGCCAGGCCAGATAGACCGCGCCCGCGTACTTCACGACGGTGAACACCAGCGGCGCCGAGCGCATCAGCGACGCGGCGCCGGCGGCGGAGAACAGCATCAGGACGCAGTCGCCGACGAACACCCCGCCCGCCGCCCGGTAGCCCTGCCGCACGCCGTGCTGCGCGGCCTGGGCGAGCACGAACAGCGAGTTCGGGCCCGGCAGGAGAATGATCAGAAACGCGCCGATGACGTACGTCCAGATATCCGTGATGCCGAAGAACATCCCGCCCTCGCTCCAGGCCAGCCGTGGTGACAGTCCAGGCTACCGGCCCTGGACGCGCGGCCGAGATTGGGCCTTCCCCGGGAGGGGCGCGTCCTCACGCTCAGGTCAGGCGCGCGTCCACCCGAGCCCGCGCGCCGAGGAGGACGAGGTGCATCGCCGATTGTCATCACCGCGTCCGCCGTCGGACTCCGGCTACCACACCTACGCCGAGATGATCGCGTTCATCGACGGGCTGGTCGCCGACCATCCCGCCATCGCGAGCAAGTTCTCGTACGGGACCTCGTACGAAGGGCGTCAGCTGGTCGGCCTCAAGATCAGCGACAACGTCGGGACGGACGAGGCGGAGCCGGGGGTGCTGTTCACCGCCCACCAGCACGCCCGCGAGCACCTCACCGTCGAGATGGCGCTGTACATCATGGACCTGCTCACCGACTGGTACGGCGCCGACTCCCGGATCACCTCGCTGGTGAACTCCCGCGAGATCTGGATCATGCCCGGCTTCTACCCGCCGGACGAGCAGATCGGGCCGCAGACCACCCGCAACAGGGAGGCGGTGCTGCGGTTCCTGGCGTACGACATCGACGGCGGCGTCACCTCGATCCAGTCGCCGCCGATCACGCTGCCCGCCGGCGGCACCACCGCCCTGTCGTTCTCCTGGTACCTGGCGCACGGGTCGAACGCGAGCGGCGCCGACTACTTCCGGGTCAGGGTCGTGGGGAACAGCACGGCGACGGTGTTCCAGCAGGCGGGCGCCGCGTCCGACCGGGACGGGGCGTGGAGCGTGGCCACCGCCGATCTGAGCCCGTTCGCCGGGCAGACGGTGCGCATCCTGATCGACGCCGCGGACGCGGCCGGCGCCTCGCTGGTGGAGGCGGCGGTCGACGACGTGCGGATCACGCGGCAGAGCTGAACGGTCCCCGCCGCTCCCGGGCGGCGGGGCTGCACATTGGGTCTTGTAAGCGGTGGATGTCAAGGCTACGATCGCGTCAACTCTTAGGAAACTTTCCTAACAGTTCGGGACCCCCTGACGGCCTGCGCCTGCCTCCGCGGGCCGTGCCGCGCGGCCCGTGCCCTCACCCCCCGGGCACGGGCCGCACGGTACGCCACCGACAAGGACGACGATGTGAAACTACGCGTGATCCTGGTCGCGCTCGCGACCCTCGCACTCGGACTCACCGCATCCCCCGCCCAGGCGGCCTCGGCGACCGCCGCCTTCACCAAGGTGTCCGACTGGGGCACCGGCTTCGAAGCCAAGATCACCGTCACCAACGGCACGTCCAGCCCGATGAACGGGTGGAACGTCCAGTTCGACCTCCCGGCCGGCTTCTCCATCGCCTCCGCGTGGGACGCCGTCCAGTCCAGGAACGGCCAGCACTACACCTTCACCAACCCCTCCTGGGCGCCTGCCCTCGCCCCCGGAGCGAGCGCGAGCTTCGGCTTCACCGGCAGCCCCGGCAACCTCCCCGGCATCACCGGCTGCACCCTCAACGGCGCCCCCTGCGACGGCGACGGCGGCCCCGGGCCCGGAGTCCCCGGCAAGCCCGGCGGGCTCTCCGCCACCGGCGGCACCGGCTCCATCACCCTGACCTGGACCGCCGCGAGCGGCTCCGTCGACGGCTACCGCGTCTACGAGGGCACCGCTGTCAAGGCCGCTGTCAGCGGCACCACCGCCACCATCACCGGCCTCGGCGACTGCGCGACCCGCACCTACACCGTCCGGGCCCACAACGATGCGGGCGAGTCGGCGCCCAGCGACCCGGCCACCGCCACCACGGCCGGCTGCCAGCCCGGCCAGCCGGGGGAAGGGCTGCCCAAGCACTTCCTCACCGGCTACTGGCACAACTTCGTCAACCCGGCCGAGGAACTGCGGCTGTCGGCCGTACCCGATGAGTACGACCTGGTCGCGATCGCGTTCGGCGAGGCCACCGCGAACCCCGGCGAGGTCGTCTTCGGCGTCGACCCGGGCCTGTCCGCGGCGCTCGGCGGCTACACCGACGCCCAGTTCAAGGCCGACGTGCGGGCGCTCCAGCAGCGCGGCAAGAAGGTGATCCTCTCTGTCGGCGGCGAGACCGGGCGGGTGCAGGTCGCGAGCGCCGCCGCCGCGGCCAGGTTCTCCGACTCGGTGTACGCGATCATGAACGAGTACGGGTTCGACGGCGTGGACATCGACCTGGAGAACGGGCTCAACGCCACCTACATGGCCCAGGCCCTCAGGTCGCTGCACGCCAGGACCGGCCCGGACCTGATCATCACGATGGCGCCGCAGACCATCGACATGCAGTCGACCGGGATGGAGTACTTCAAGCTCGCCCTGTCGATCAAGGACATCCTCACCGTCGTCCACATGCAGTACTACAACTCCGGCGCGATGCTCGGCTGCGACCAGGCGTGGGCCTACCCCCAGGGCTCGGTCGACTTCCTGACGGCGCTCGCCTGCATCCAGCTGGAGAACGGGCTCCGGCCCGACCAGGTGGCGCTGGGCCTGCCCGCCGGGCCGGGCGCCGCGGGCGGCGGCGTGGTCTCACCCGCCGTCGTCAACCAGGCGCTCGACTGCCTGGCCACCCGGACCCGCTGCGGCTCGTTCGTGCCGCCGCGCGCCTACCCCGACATCAGGGGCGCGATGACCTGGTCCATCAACTGGGACGCCACCCACAACTGGAACTTCTCCAAGACCGTCAAGCCGCACCTCCAAGGAATGTCATGAAATTTCGGCGCATGTTCCTTGCGTTACTCGCCTCCCTGGCCATGACGCTCTCCGGCCTGGCCACGGTGACGGCCCCCGCCGCCTACGGCGCGACCACCGCCGCCCACCCGGCCTGGGCGACCTACACCGCCTACGCCGCAGGCGCCCGCGTCACCCACAAGGGCGTCGACTACGAGTGCATCCAGGCCCACACCTCGCTGCCGGGCTGGGAGCCCGACATCGTGCCCGCCCTGTGGAAGCCCGTCAGCGGCGGAGGCGGCGGCGGTGACACCCAGGCCCCGTCCGTGCCGGGCAACCTCCGCTCGACCGGCGTCACCTCCAGCAGCGTCTCGCTGGCCTGGAACGCCTCCACCGACAACGTCGGCGTCACCGGCTACCAGGTCTACCGGGGCGGCAACCTGGTGACGACCGTCAGCGGCACCTCGTACACCGACACCGGCCTGGCCGCGAACACGAGCTACAGCTACACCGTCCGGGCCCGCGACGCCGCCGGCAACCTGTCCGGCCACAGCGGCTCCGCCACCGCCCGCACCTCCAGCGGCGGCACCAACCCCGGCCCGAACCCGGGCCGCATGCCCGGCGCCCCCTACCTCTGGATGGGCTGGGGCAACCCGCCCAACCCGGGCACCGTCATGGACGCCACCGGCGTCAAGTCGTTCACCATGGCGTTCATCCTGTCCAGCGGCGGCTGCAACCCGGCCTGGGACGGCCAGCGTCCGCTCACCGGAGGCCCCGACCAGCAGGCCATCAACACGATCAAGTCGAAGGGCGGCAGCGTCCAGATCTCCTTCGGCGGCTGGCAGGGCAACAAGCTCGGCCCGAACTGCGCCACCCCGCAGGCCTTCGCCGGCGCCGTGCAGCAGGTCATCAACGCCGTCGGCCCGGCCGTGGTCGACTTCGACATCGAGAACTACGACGAGTTCGAGAACCACACCGTGCAGGACCGCATCCTGAACGGCCTCAAGATCGTCAAGCAGAACAACCCGAACGTCAAGGTCGTCGTCACCTTCGGCACCTCCAGGACCGGCCCGAACGCGCACGGCGTCCGCCTGATCAACCAGGCCAGGGCCCTGAACGTGCCGATCGACAACTTCACGATCATGCCGTTCGACTTCGGCAGCCCGAACATCTACCAGGACACGATCAACGCGGCCGAGGGCCTGAAGAACGCACTCAAGAACGCCTACGGCTACACCGACGCGCAGGCCTACGCCCGGATGGGCATCTCCGGCATGAACGGCCTGTCCGACCAGCACGAGATGACCACCCCGCAGACCTGGACCCAGATCCGCGACTGGGCCACGTCCAAGGGCCTGACCCGGCTCGCCTACTGGGGCGTCAACCGTGACCGCTCCTGCCCGGGCGGCGGCGTGGTCGCCCACTGCAGCGGCATCTCCCAGGGCGAGTGGGAGTTCACCCGCATCACCGCCGGGTTCTGACCGGACCGGGCCCGGGGCGGCGCCCTCGCCCCGGGCTCACGGCACCCGCACCAGCTGGGTGGGCTTGAGCGGCACCCCCACCCCCGGCGGCCGGTAGACCGGCAGCGCCTCCCCGTACTCGTACATCCAGGCGTGGTCCACCACCGTCCGCATCGCGTGCCCGTCAGCCCGCGGCTCCTCGGCGGCGGGCTCCACCTGCCCGTCCGACAGCTTCGCCACCATGTCGGCCACCAGCCGCGCGTCCGGCGCGGCCAGGTCGCACCGCTCGTCCGGCCCGATGAGCAGATCCACCTGCGGCGGCAGCGGATAGATCCACCGCGGCAGGGCCAGCACCCGCGGCGGCGGCGCCATCGGCAGCCCGCCGCGCACCGCGTCCAGCAGCACAGCCCGCGACGACCGCCGGTCGAACGTGCCGCCCGCCAGCGCCCAGCTCAGCGCCCCCAGATCCGACCGGTCCTCGCCGCACGCGTGCAGCACCAGGTACGGCACGAGCGGCACCCCGGCGCCGCCCGACGCCTGCGCCCACCCCCGGCGGCAGCCGGTCAGCACCAGCAGCGTCAGCATCGCCCGGTAGGCGGTGTCGGCGTGCGGCGTGTCCAGCCAGCCCGGCACCACCAGGCACCGCCCGCCCGTCTTCTCGGCCGTCACCCCCAGCTCCCTGGCCAGCTTCAGCGCCCGCGACGCCGCCACCCCCGTGTGCGCCTCCTGCCAGCCCGGCGTGTACGGGGCGTTCCGGTCGTCGTAACCGCCCGGCCAGCTGCCCGGCAGCCCCGGCCGGGCCAGCCCGTACACGGCGAGCAGCAGGTCGAAGACGGTCGTCACCAGGTCGTCGCCGTCACGCATCGCGGGCACGCCCCGGCGCAGCACGCCCGGCCCCACGTCGAACCGCGGCAGCAGCACCTCCGTAGCCGTGGCCCCGTCGCCCCCGTACAGGCTGAGCCGGCCGGCGGCCCGGCCGAGCAGCCCGGCGGGCACCAGCCCCTCCTCCAGCTCGCGCAGCCGCACCAGCGCCGGCAGGTCGGTGGAGGCCATCGCGTGCGCGGCGAAGGCGGGCCGGTCCAGGTAGAACTCCTTGAGCAGCACGTGCCCGACCGCCATGGCCAGCGCCCCGTCGGTGCCGGGCCGTACCACCAGCGTCTCGTCCGACAGGCGCGTGGGGTGCGGGCCGACGGCCACCACCTTCTGCCCCTTGTAGCGCCCGGCGATCACCCAGGGCGAGCCGGGCGCGCGGACGTTCCGGTTGTTCTCACCCCAGAGCAGCACGTACGCCGCGTCCGCCCAGTCCTCCTGCCGCGGCCCGCGGAACCCCGGGCCGAGCAGCTGGCCGGGCGCGGTCGACTCCTCGGTCAGGATCGCGCCGCCCAGCCCGCGCACCAGCCCGGCCAGCGGCGAGGTCGCCAGCGCCGCCACCTGGTCGGGGCCGTGCTCGGACGCGGTGTGCACGATCGCCGCGGCGGCCAGCTCGGCCGCCGACGCGTCGTCAAGAGGAACCCGGCGGCCGCCCCGCGCCTGGCGGTAGGCCGCGGAGTCGGCGGCGAGCCTCGCCCACGCGGCGACCGGGTCCCGTATCTCTTCGCGCACCTCGAAATAGAGCCTGACCAGCGCCTGGTTGACTTCGGATCCCCCCATGCGAAAAGTTCAGCACAGACGGTCATGTTCTGACGCCTTACGACCCCGCATGTCGGAGATCCGTCAGGAAAGCCACCTCGCGATGCGCGGACGCCGGGTCGTGTGGCAGCGGGGAAGGGGGTAGGGCAGTCTAGGTCCCGCCATGGAAACTGCACTCCCCATCGGGATCATCCTCGTCACCGGCCTGGTGCTCGCGATCGTCGCCCAGTGGCGTGACTGGCGGCCGCCGCTCTGGGCCGCCCTGGCCGCCGGGGTGGTCGTCCGCGTCGTCCTGATGTTCTTCGCCGCCGGCGACTCCCACCAGCCGGTCGACTTCGTCAACAGCTTCAAGCCGGCCGGCGAGGCCGTGCTCAACGGCCAGGACCCGGTCCTGGCCAGCAACGGCGGCTGGCACTTCCTGCCGACGATCCCCTACGTGTACGGCATCCTGCTCTGGCTGGGCATCCCCTGGGAGTGGACGGGCCGCATCGTCACCGTCGCGTCCGACATCGTGCTCATCCCGCTGGTGGCCAAGCTCGCCGGCGGGCCGAAGGCCTCGCTCCGCGCCTTCCAGTACGCGCTCAACCCGCTCGCCCTGATGGTCGCCTGCCTCCATGGCCAGGTCGAGCCGGTGGCGCTGGTGTTCGGCGTGGCCGCGTTCGTGGTGGCCCGCAGTCCCGCCACACCCGCCCGGATGGACGTGCGCGCCACGGTCGGCCAGGCGGTGGCCGAGCACGGCTGGTCCGGCCTGCCCCGGTGGGGGCTGCGCACGCTCGGGCAGTCGCTGCGGCCGGGCCCCGGCGACCGGGCCGAGCTCAGGCGGAGCGCCTGGGCGGGCGTGCTCATGGGGCTGGCGCTCTGCGCGAAGAGCTGGCCCATCTGGCTGGTCCCGGGCATGCTGCTGCTCCTGCCGCGGCTCCGGTACCGGATCACCGCCCTGTTCTGCACGGGCGCGGTGCCGGTCTTCTTCCTGGTGACGCTGCCGGTCTTCGCCGGCACCTCGATCCAGCAGATCCCCGAGGTCATCGACACCATCCGGGCCATCCGCCCGATCGTCGGCGAGTGGGGCTGGACCCCGCACTTCACCGGCGGCGACTGGGCGCTCCGCGACGACCTGGCGACCTTCGGCACCTACCTCATCTACGCCTGCGTGGTGGCGGCGATCTTCCTGTGGTGGCGGGCCGACCCGATCGACATGACGCTCGCCATCCTGCTGATCTTCATGGTGGTCACGCCCCGGCTGGGCGCGCAGTACCTCCTCTGGTTCATGCCGTTCCTGGTCGCCCGGCCCACCCGGTTCGCCTGGCCGGTGATCATCGGGGTGTCGGTCTGGGCGGGCTACGGCTACCTCTACATGACCCAGTACACCGACACCGCCTGGTGGCTCCTGCACCGCGACTGGTCGAGGGCGTCGATCGTGCTGCTGCCGGTCCTGCTGGCCGCGATGCCGTGGGGGCGCCGCACCCCGCCCGGCCCCGAACAGGCCGGGCCCGCCGCTCCGACGAGCCCGGCCCGCATGTCACCGGTGTAGCCGGCACCCTGCCCGGCCCGAGCCCGGCCCCGATGTCCCCGGTGTAGCCGGCACCCCGCCCGGCCCGAGTCCGGCCCGGATGTCACCGGTGTAGCCGGTCGTACAGGGTGAGCCACTGGTCGGGATGGACGTGGCCCACGACCGCGTCGCGGGCCACCCCGGCCGCTGCCAGGGCGGCGTCCACCCCGTCGTAGCGGGTCCTGAGCGAGGCGCGCACCGACCCGCCCAGACCGCTGAAGCCCAGCTCCACCAGCTCCCGCCAGCTCCGGCCGGAGCCCACCAGCGGCTCGGGCCTGCGCTCGATGCGCAGGATCGCCGAGTCGACCGACGGCACCGGCCGGAAGCACTCCCGGCCGATCCGGTCGCCCATCCGCCAGGAGAACCACGGCCACGACTCCACCGTGACCAGGCTCCACCGGCCGTAGCCGCCCGTCCGCTTGCGGGCGTACTCCAACTGGGTGACCAGCGTCGCCGAGGTGAGCGAGCGCGCCCGCAGGCACCAGCCCACGATCCGCGACGTCGCCGAGTACGGGATGTTGCCGGCCACCGCGAACGGCTCGCCGGGCGGCCGCGCGGCGGCGAAGTCGCCGCGTACCACCTCGATACGCGGGTCGTCGCGGAGCCGGGAGCGGAGCCGGCCCGCGAGCCGCGGGTCGATCTCGTAGCCGACCACCCGCGCGCCCGCCTCGGCGAGCGCCACGGTCAGCACGCCTTCGCCCGCCCCGGGCTCCAGCACCAGGCCCTCGGGAGCGGCGGCCTTGACCACCAGCTCCAGGGCATGCCTGTCGGCCAGGAAGTTCTGGGAGAGCACGCGTCTCGCCCTGTCTCTGGGCGTGCGGCCGCCCGAGATCCTGGCCTTCTTCTGCGTGTGTGAATGATTTCCGTGCGCGAAGTTCTGCGCCACAGCTGCCCTTCCGGGTCCTCGAGGTCGATGGGGATCTCGAAGGGCCCCGGGCGCGCCGCGGACGCGCTACATGAAGATGCCGTCCGCTAGCGGGCCAGAGGCCGGCTGCTGCGGATGCGGATCGCGTAGAAGTCGACACAAGACATGCGACCGACCGTACGCACGAGCGCTCACCTGCGGCAACCGAATAAATCCGCCGACCGTACGTACGAGCACTCACTTGCGGCAGCCACCGAATAAATCCGCCGTACGTACGAGCACTCACTCACCGATAAATCCGCCGTATGTACGAGCACTCCCCTGCGGCAACCACCGGATAAATCCGCTTTGATCTGGCTTTGATGTGGCGCCGGTAATGCTGGGGCCATGGACCGACCGGCCAGGGTGCTCGTCGTGGACGACGAGCCGAACATCCGCGCCCTGCTGTCGCAGACGCTGCGGCTGGTGTCGTTCGAGGTGCGCACGGCGGCGACCGGGACCGAGGCGGTCAGGGCGGCCACGGAGTTCGCCCCCGACATCGTCGTGCTGGACGTGATGCTGGACGACTTCGACGGGTTCGAGGTGGCCAGGCGGCTCGGCGAGCGGGTCCCCGTCCTGTTCCTCACCGCCCGCGACGCCGTCGAGGACCGGGTCCGGGGGCTCACGCTAGGCGCCGACGACTACGTGGCCAAGCCGTTCAGCCTGGAGGAGGTCGTGCTGCGCATCCGCGCGATCCTGCGCCGCAGCCGCGGCGACGCGCGCCCCGCCGAGGTGCTGCGCTACGCCGACCTGGAGATGGACGTGGACGCCCACCGGGTGTGCCGGGCCGGGGTGCCGGTCGAGCTGTCGCCCACCGAGTTCAACCTGCTGGAGTACCTGCTGACGAACGCCGGCCGGGTCGTCAGCAAGGCGCAGATCCTGGACAGCGTCTGGCGCTACGACTTCGACGGCGACTCCAGCATCGTCGAGTCGTACATCTACTACCTGCGCAAGAAGATCGACAGGTGGGAGCCGCAGCTCATCCACACCGTGCGGGGCTTCGGCTACACGCTCAGGACCCACCGGTGAGACCCGCCACCTGGACGCTCCGCCGCCGCCTGGTGGTGGCCGTCCTCGCCCTGACCGCGCTGGCGCTCGCGCTGGCCAACGTGTTCGGCATCGCGCTGCTGCGCGAGAACATGGTCCGCCGGGTCGACGCCCAGCTCACCTCGTTCGCCCGGGCCGGCGCCGAGCGGATCGCCGCCACCCGGCCGTTCCCCGTGGGCGAGGGCGGCATGCCCGACGTCCTGCGGCGCCGCGTCGCCTCCGTCATCCGCATCAACGTCTACTCCGCCGACGGACGCCTCCTCGGCACCCTGCCCGGCGGCGAGGAACCGGGCCCCGTCATCGGCGACCTCCGTTTCGGCGCGCCGTACACGGTGCCCGGCACCGACGGCTCGTCCTGGCGGATCCTCGCCGTCCCCCGCCCCGGCCACGACATCTGGGTGTTCGCCCAGTCGCTGGCCGAGGTCGAGCAGACCCAGACCTCCAACATCGCCATCGCCGCCTCCGTCAGCGCGCTCGTGCTGCTCCTGCTCGGGCTGACCGCCGACGCGGTGGTACGGCTCGGCCTGCGCCCGCTGACGAGGATGGAGCGCACCGCGGGGAAGATCGCCCGAGGCGACTTCGCCAGCCGGGTGCCCGCGCCCGACCCGCACACCGAGACCGGGCGGCTCGGCACCGCGATGAACGTCATGCTCGACCGGGTCGAGTCGGAGATCGCCGCCAGGACCGCCTCCGAGGAGCGCATGCGCCGCTTCCTCGCCGACGCCTCGCACGAGCTGCGCACCCCGCTCACCTCCGTGCGCGGCTTCGCCGAGCTGTACCGCAGGGGAGGACGCTGCACCGACGAGATGATGGGCCGCATCGAGGAGGAGGCCGACCGGATGGGCGTCCTGGTCAACGACCTGCTCACGCTCGCCCAGCTCGACGAGGAACGCCCGCTCGACCGTACGCCCGTCGACCTGCTGGAGGTGGCGGCGGACACGATCCGCGACGCCCGCGCCCGCGTCCCCGGCAGGCAGGTGCGGCTGGCCGGGCTCGACGGCCCCCTCACCCCGGTCACCGCGCCCGGCGACGAGGCCCGGCTCCGCCAGGTCGCCGCCAACCTGGTCGGCAACGCGCTCACGCACACCCCGCCCGGCGCCTCGATCACGGTACGCGTCGGCAGGCGCGACGGCCTGGCCGTGCTGGAGGTCGCCGACACCGGGCCCGGCATCGCGGCCGAACACGTGCCGCACCTGTTCGACCGGCTCTACCGGGTCGGCGCCGGCCGCACCAGAGGCGGCGCCGGGCTCGGCCTGGCCATCGTGGCCGCGATCGCCGGCGCCCACGGCGGCACCGTCGAGGTCGACACCGCGCCGGGAGAGGGCGCCACCTTCCGGGTTCTCCTACCCGCCTCCTAGCCCGCTCCCAGCTCGCTCCGATCAACGCCCGCCAGATTCGGGCCCATGAGACGAACACTCCTCGCCGCGGGCCTGCTCGCGCTGGTCCCGGCCTGCGGATCCGCCGCGCCGCCCGCCGGCGTCGCCTCCGTGGCGACCGCCCCCGCCGCCCCCGTCGGCTCAGTCTCGCCCGTCGCCTCCGCCGACCCGGAGGAGCAGGGCCGGAAGTTCGCCGCCTGCATGCGCGAGAACGGCGTCGACATGGAGGACCCGGGCGGCGACGGCGGCGTCCGCGTCTTCCGCAAGGGCTCCGGCGACATCAAGAAGGTCGAGGAGGCGATGGAGTCCTGCCGCCAGTACGCCCCCGTCAAGGACCGCGCCGAGATCAGCGAGGAGGACCGGGAGCGGATGCGCGCCTTCGCCAAGTGCATGCGCGAGAACGGCGTCGACATGCCCGACCCGGACCCCGACGGCGGCGGCGCCATGATCAGGAAAGTCCGCCCCGACAGCCCGCAATTCAAGAAGGCCCGCGAAGCCTGCGAAGACCTGCTGCCCGGAAACAGGAGGCGCCCATGACCCGCCGCCTGGCGTGGACCGGCGGCGCGGCCATGCTCGCCGCCGCCGTGACCGCGGCCGCCGTCGGCTTCGGCGGCGACGGCACCGGCGACGCCGCGGCGGTGCGCACCCCGCCCGCCACCGCCCAGGTCACCAGGACCACGCTCACCGAGACCAAGACCGTGGACGGCACCCTCGGCCACGGCGACCCCACCACCGTGACCGCCAAGACCCCGGGCACCATCACCTGGCTCCCCCGCGAGGGCGCCGTCATCACCCGCGGCAAGGCCGTCTACAGCGTCGACGCCGACCGCCGCGTCCTGCTGTACGGGACGACGCCGCTCTACCGCACCCTCCAGGACGGCGCCGAGGGCAAGGACGTCGCGCTGCTCGAACGCAACCTGGCCAAGCTCGGCTACGACGGCTTCGACGTGGACGACACCTACACCTGGGCCACCCGCCGGGCCGTCGAACGCTGGCAGGAAGACCTCGGCCTCCCGGTCACCGGCAAGGTCGAGCCCGGCGACGTGGTGATCGCCCCCGGCCGCGTCCGGGTCGCCGAACTCAAAACCACACCCGGCGCCGCCGCGTCCGGCCCGGTGCTCACCGTGACCGGCACCGCCCGCCGCGTCCTCGTCGACCTGGACGCCGCCGACGGCCACCTGGTCCGCAAGGGCCTGAAAGCCACCGTCGAACTCCCCGACGGCACCCGGGCCGACGGGAAGGTGAGCAGGGTCGGCCGGGTCGCCCGCCAGACCGGCGGAGAGAACGGCGGCACCAGCACCACGATCGAGGTCGAGGTGGCGGTGCCCGGCCTGAAGAAGACCTTCGACGCCGCCCCCGTCCAGGTCACCTTCGTCTCCGCCCGCCGCGAGGACGTGCTCGCCGTGCCCGTCGGCGCCCTGCTCGCCCTGGCCGAGGGCGGCCACGGCGTCCAGGTCGTCGAAGGCGGCACCACCCGGTACGCCGCCGTGAAGACCGGCATGTTCGCCGACGGCCAGGTCGAGATCACCGGCCTCCCCGAAGGCACCACCGTGGCGGTGCCGAAGTGATCGCCGAACTCGAAGACGTCAGCAAGTCGTACGGCGACGTCACCGCGCTGCGCGGCGTCACCCTCGGCATCCGGCACGGCGAACTGGCCGGCATCGTCGGGCCCTCCGGCTCCGGCAAGTCGACCATGCTCCACCTGATCGGCACCCTGGACCGGCCGTCCAGCGGCACCGTGCGCGTCGCGGGACACGACGTGCGCGCGCTCTCCGACCGCCGGCTCTCGGCGCTGCGCGCACAGGTCATCGGCTTCGTCTTCCAGCAGTTCCACCTGGCCGCCGGGGTGTCCGCGCTGGACAACGTGGCCGACGGCCTGCTGTACGCGGGACCGCCGCTGCGTGAGCGGCGCGAACGGGCCGCCGAGGCGCTGGCCCGGGTCGGCCTCGGCCACCGGCTCGGCCACCGCCCGCACGAACTGTCCGGCGGCGAACGGCAGCGGGTGGCCATCGCCCGCGCCGTCGTCGGCGACCCGCTGCTCCTGCTGGCCGACGAACCCACCGGCAACCTCGACTCCGTCTCCGGCGCCGGCGTCATGGAACTGCTGCGCGAGCTCAACGCCGCCGGCACCGCCGTCGTCGTCATCACCCACGACCGCGAACTCGCCGCCGGGCTGCCCCGCCGGGTGGAGATGCTCGACGGCCGCGTCGTCGAGGGGGCGCGGCTGTGACACCCCAGGCAACCGTGCTCGCGCCCGCCCGCCTGCGCCCCCGCGACGTCCTCCGCACCGGCGGCGCCGGACTGCGCGCCAGGCCGCTGCGGGTGTTCCTGTCGGCGCTCGGCATCGCCATCGGCATCGCCGCCATGCTCGGCGTCGTCGGCATCTCCGCCTCCAGCCAGGAGGACCTGAACCGGCAGCTGTCCGCGCTCGGCACCAACCTGCTCACCGTCGCCCCCGGCCAGACCCTGTTCGGCGACACCGCGCACCTGCCGGCCGAGGCCGAGGACATGATCGGCCAGATCGCCCCGGTGACCTCCGTCACCGCCACCGGGACCACCTCCGCCCGCGTCTACCGCAACCGGCACATCCCCGCGGGCGAGACCGGCGGCATCCGCGTCGCCGCCGCCCGGCTCGGCCTGCCCGCCGGCGTCGGCGCCAGCCTGGCGAGCGGCACCTGGCTGAACGCCGCCACCCACCGCTACCCGGCCACCGTCCTCGGCGCCAAGGCCGCCGACCGGCTCGGCGTCGTCCACGCGGGCCCCGGCCAGCGGGTCTGGCTCGGCGGGCAGTGGTTCACCGTGGTCGGCGTGCTCGCCCCCGTGCCGCTCGCGCCCGAACTGGACACCACCGCCCTGGTCGGCTGGCCGGTCGCGGAGGAACGGCTCGGCTTCGACGGCTACCCCACCACCGTCTACACACGGGCCCACGAGGAGCACGTCACCGCCGTACGCGACGTGCTCGCCGCCACCGCCAACCCGCAGGCTCCGAACGAGGTCGAGGTGTCCAGGCCGTCCGACGTGCTGGCCGCCAAACAGGCCACCGACGCCACGCTCAACGCCCTCCTGCTCGGCCTCGGCGGCGTCGCCCTGGTCGTCGGCGGGGTCGGCGTCGCCAACACCATGGTGATCTCCGTGCTGGAACGCCGCGCCGAGATCGGGCTGCGCCGCTCGCTCGGCGCGACCAGGGGGCAGATCAGGCTGCAGTTCCTCGCCGAGTCGCTGCTGCTGTCGGCCATCGGCGGCGTGGGCGGGGTGGCGCTCGGCATCGCCGTCACCGCCGCCTACGCGGGCTTCCAAGGCTGGCCGGCGATCGTGCCGGTGTGGGCGACGGCTGGCGGCCTGGCCGCCACCCTCGTCATCGGCGGTATCGCGGGCTTCTACCCGGCCGTGCGGGCCTCCCGCATGTCCCCGACCGAGGCCCTCGCCACCCCGTGACATCCGATTCGTACGAGTTCGTACGCCCTTTGTGTGCGTTCGTACGCCCGATTCGTACAAGAGCTGGGGTTCGTGCGCGTTCGTACGTCCGATTCGTACAAGAACCGGGCCGCGAGGCGCGGGTAGCGTCCCGCACATGGACACACTCCGACGTGCGGAGCGCTACCTGCTGAGCCACGCCAGACTGCTGGACCGGCTCCGCTTCGCGGCCCTGTTCGCCGGCGGCTCCCGCGAGCGCGTCCTCGACGCGCTGCGCTGCTACCAGAACCCGGACGGCGGCTTCGGTCACGCCCTCGAACCCGACCTGCGCGGCGCCGCCAGCCAGCCCGAACCGGTCGAGGTCGCCTTCTGGATCCTGGACGAACTGGACGCCTTCGGCGACCCCATGGTCCACGCCGCCTGCGACTACCTGGCGTCCATCACCACGCCCGACGGCGGCGTCCCCTTCTGCCTGCCGAGCGTGCGCGAGACCCCGCGGGCGCCCTGGTGGGAGACGCCCGACGACCCGCCCGGCAACCTCATCCCCACCGCCTCCATCGCCGGCCTCCTGCACGCGCACGGCGTCGACCACCCGTGGCGCGGCCCGGCCACCGACTTCTGCTGGCGGACCATCGCCGCCGTCGAGAAGACGACCCCGTACGAGGCCCGCGCCATCGTCACCTTCCTCAGCCTCGTGGACGACAGGGAACGGGCGGAGGCGGAGTTCCACCGGCTCAAGGACGCCATCCTCGCCACCGTCACCCTCGACCCCGCCGCCACCGGCGAGGCTCACTTCCCTCTGGACTTCGCCCCCGCCCCGCTGCGGCTGCCCCTGTTCCCGCCCGACGTGCTCGCCCGCCACCTGGACGCGCTGGCCGCCTCCCAGTCGGAGGAAGGCGGCTGGAACGGCAACTGGCCGATGTGGACACCCCTGGTCGAACACGAATGGGGCGGCTTCATCACGGTCGAACGCCTCAAAACCCTGCGCTCGTACGACCGCCTCCCCACCTGAGAACCACGCCCACTTTCCCGCCCAGAGGTTCCCCGGCCTGACAGTGAGGATCACATCCTCGCGGGGAGTTCCCGCCGGTCTTGAGAGTGGCGGCCACTTCCTCGCCGGGACCTTCCCCGTCCTTAACAGTGAGGACCACTTTCTCGCGGGAACAGTGAGTACCACTTTCTCGCGGGTCTCCCCCCTTCTGAGAGCGAGTTTCCGAGGGGTTCTGGTGGCAGGGCTGCACCCCGAGGGGTTCTGTCGGTGGGGCGGCATAACGTGGAGGTATGTACGTCGAGTGGCCGCCGGAGCCCGCACTCGCCGGGCGGATCGCCTGCCTGTGGCGGCGGGTGAGCGAGGACGCCGGGCACCAGCTCGTCGTCCCCGACGGATGCGTCGACCTCATCTGGGGCCCGTCCGGCCCGTTCGTGGCAGGCCCCGACACCGGCCCAGCTCCCACCCGGCTGGCCCCTGGCGACACCTTCACCGGCATCCGCTTCAAGCCGGGAGCCGCCGGCGAGGTGTTCGGCGTCCCCCTGTCCGAGCTGCGCGACCAGCGCGTCCCGCTGACCGCCCTCGACGCGTTCCCGCCGCTGGACGACGCCCCCGACCCTCTGCCCGCCATGCAAGCCGCACTCCACGACCGCCTGCGCCGTACCCCGCCGCCCGACCCGGCAGCCCCGGCCGCCGCCGCCGCGCTCCTGCGGGGCCGCAGGGTCCAGGAGGTCGCGCGCGAGCTGGGGCTGAGCGAGCGCCAGCTCCACCGCAGATGCGTCGCCGGTTTCGGGTACGGTCCCAAGACCTTGCAGCGCGTGGTCCGGTTCCAGCGCGCCCTGCGCCTGGCCCGTTCCGGGGTCCGGCCCGCCGAGGTGGCGGCCGTCGCCGGCTATGCCGACCAGGCTCACCTGGCCCGCGACGTCAAGCGCCTGAGCGGGGTGACGCTGAGCCGGCTCCTGGGATGACCGGCGGTTCGTTGGAGATCAGCGCCCCCGCCCACGCCGCCGCCGGGTCGCTGTCGATGAGCAGCGCCTTGGCCAGCAGGCTCAGCGGGATGGCCAGGATCGCCCCCAGCGGCCCGAGCACGAACGTCCAGATGATGAGCGACAGGAACGTCATCGTCGTCGACAGCCCCACCGCGTCGCCGAGGAACTTCGGCAGGATGAGCGACTGGATCACCACGTTGATCGCCACGTAGGCCACGACGACCAGCAGCAGGGCGTTCACCCCGCCGTCGAGCAGCGCCAGGGTCGCGGGCGGGAGCAGGGCGATGACGAAGCCGATGTTGGGGATGTAGTTCGCGATCAGGGCGAGCACTCCCCACAGCAGCGGCAGCGGCACCCCGATGAGGTAGAGCGCGATCACGTCCAGGACGGCGTTGATCAGCCCGAACACGGTCGAGACGACCAGGTAGCGGCGCGTCTTGCTGGCGAACCGGCTCAGCGCCTCCACCAGCGCGACCTTCCGGCCCTCCCCGGAATCGAGGATCCGGGACGTGATGGGCGCGTCCAGGCACATCGCCAGGAGCAGGACCACGATGAGGAACAGCGCGGAGAAGACGCCGATCACCCCGCCGAGCAGGCTCTGCGCGATCCCGATGATCCGCTCCGCGTCGAAGCTGCCGATGGCCCGGTCGAGCTGCTCGCCGCTGACGCCCAGGCCGGTGGCGAACGCTCGCGCCTCGGCGACCAACTCCTGGAACTGGGCGGCGTACGCGGGCGTGAGCAGGCTGAGCTGCACCGCCGCCAGCGTCAGCACGGCGAACAAGCTGAGCAGGACGAGCAGCAGGATGACGAACGGCACCGCGACCTGCAGCCATCGGGGCGCGCCCTGCCCGGCCAGCCACCCGCGCACCGGGGACACGGCGATGACCAGCACCAGTGCCAGCACGAACGGCCCGGCTACGGACGACACCTCGCGCAGGCCGTACAGCACGATCAGCGCCCCGGCGATGCCGACCAGGACGATGAGCGCTCTCGGCACGGATGGCTGGTGCACGGACGGTACGTACCCCTGTGCTCACAGCGACATCGCCTGGGTGGGCCGATTTGACGAGCGGGGGAGGCGTTCGTAGCATTCACTGCTCGTGGGCTGGTCTCGTACCGGCTCCGCCTCTCCTCTCCGTTCTTGATCAGTGTCTGGTTGGACACTGGCTGAAGTTCGGAGTAAGGTAGAGGGGTTGCCTCGGAAGCGGGGCGGTTGCCGATTCCAGCGGCTTGGCGGGGTTAGCGTCAATTTGACACAAACTCGGGCCGCGGGGAAGATTGGTAACACAAAGACGAAATGAGCGCCTTCCGGCGCGGGCAGTGTCCTACTGTCCGAGCGGGATGTACGCGTCCGTTTCTTGAGAACTCAACAGTGTGTTAAAAGCCAGTGCATGATGCACAACCCCGTCATGTATGTGACGGATTCTTATGGTTGGGATTCAACAGATCCTTTTATGGAGAGTTTGATCCTGGCTCAGGACGAACGCTGGCGGCGTGCTTAACACATGCAAGTCGAGCGGAAAGGCCCTTCGGGGTACTCGAGCGGCGAACGGGTGAGTAACACGTGAGTAACCTGCCCCTGACTCTGGGATAAGCCTGGGAAACCGGGTCTAATACCGGATACGACCACCGGCCGCATGGCCTGGTGGTGGAAAGATTCATCGGTTGGGGATGGGCTCGCGGCCTATCAGCTTGTTGGTGGGGTAGTGGCCTACCAAGGCGACGACGGGTAGCCGGCCTGAGAGGGCGACCGGCCACACTGGGACTGAGACACGGCCCAGACTCCTACGGGAGGCAGCAGTGGGGAATCTTGCGCAATGGGCGAAAGCCTGACGCAGCGACGCCGCGTGGGGGATGACGGCCTTCGGGTTGTAAACCTCTTTCAGCAGGGACGAAGTTGACGTGTACCTGCAGAAGAAGCGCCGGCTAACTACGTGCCAGCAGCCGCGGTAATACGTAGGGCGCAAGCGTTGTCCGGAATCATTGGGCGTAAAGAGCTCGTAGGTGGCCGGTCGCGTCTGCCGTGAAAGCCCGCAGCTTAACTGCGGGTCTGCGGTGGATACGGGCCGGCTAGAGGTAGGCAGGGGCAAGTGGAATTCCTGGTGTAGCGGTGAAATGCGCAGATATCAGGAGGAACACCGGTGGCGAAGGCGGCTTGCTGGGCCTTACCTGACGCTGAGGAGCGAAAGCGTGGGGAGCGAACAGGATTAGATACCCTGGTAGTCCACGCCGTAAACGTTGGGCGCTAGGTGTGGGATCCTTCCACGGGTTCCGTGCCGGAGCTAACGCATTAAGCGCCCCGCCTGGGGAGTACGGCCGCAAGGCTAAAACTCAAAGGAATTGACGGGGGCCCGCACAAGCGGCGGAGCATGTTGCTTAATTCGACGCAACGCGAAGAACCTTACCAAGGTTTGACATCACCCGGACAGCCGCAGAGATGTGGTGTTCTTCGGACTGGGTGACAGGTGGTGCATGGCTGTCGTCAGCTCGTGTCGTGAGATGTTGGGTTAAGTCCCGCAACGAGCGCAACCCTTGTTCCATGTTGCCAGCACGCTCCTTCGGGGGTGGTGGGGACTCATGGGAGACTGCCGGGGTCAACTCGGAGGAAGGTGGGGATGACGTCAAGTCATCATGCCCCTTATGTCTTGGGCTGCAAACATGCTACAATGGCCGGTACAGAGGGCTGCTAAACCG